>NZ_BAAHXD010000033.1:0-40129 GCF_054657115.1 Methyloparacoccus murrellii
CATCAGCGAACCGCCGCCGACACCGGTCAGCCCGACCAGCAGCCCGACCAGCAGGCCCGAAACGATCTGTGCCAGATCAAAGCTCATGTCATCATCCGCTCGGAAAGTCTGAAAATCCGGGGGCTAGGGTGCAAACCGCCATGACGGCCCGGCCCGCTCCCGGTCGCGGCGGGCATCCTAGCAAGCCGGCGGCATCCGCTGTAAGAATGGATTGGCAGAAGGATAGAACATCTGGTTATATGCCTTCTCCGCCCGCCGCACCCCGGACGAGCCCCCCGCTTTTTCAGCCCTGGCAGCGGTGTTAGCATCCTCCGGCGCCGGCATCGGCGATCGACGCAGCTTCCTTTCACTCTTCCCCGCAGGACCGATTTCCATGCAATGTGATGGCCACAACACCCATTTCCGAACCTTTCGGGCAACCCTGGCCGGACTGCTGACAACCTGCCTGGCGGCGGGCTGCGTGCAGCCCGCGGCGACCAAGACGGAGAACATCGGCGACGCAGCGGCCTGCGCAGCGCTGAAAACCGTCATCGCCGATGCCGGCACCGGCTTCCAGTCCCTGCGGGGCTCCGCCAGCCAGGACTACGACCACACCCGCTGGGACACCAAACCCATCCTGCCCGGCACCGACTGCGACATCGTCGCCTGGGGCGGCGGTCGCACCCACTATGGCTGCACCTGGGACAAGGGCAACGACGCCACGGCCCGCGCGGATTACGACGCGGGACTGAGGCTCGTCAGCCGCTGCCTGGGCTCCGGCTGGCAGGTTTCGCATCCCGCCGGACACTCCGGCGAGGCCAGCCGCTTCGCCCGGAGCGACAGCCCCACCACCGTGGAGATCCGCTACTACCGCGAGCGCGATCCCTCCCGCCAGTGGCAGACCAGCCTGACCATCGGCCCGCCCATCACCCGCGATGCCCGCTGACCGGACCGCGGCTTGCCAAAGCCGCGGCCATGCATTAGCTTAGCCCGCACCTAGGGCTAGGGGTGCCCAGGGCGATCCCGTGGATCGCCGCCCGGGCTGAGACACACCCTTTGAACCTGACCCGGTTAGAACCGGCGTAGGAAAGCCTGTCCCGCCGGCCGTGCGCAGCCGCCGCCGGACGACGCTGGAACTCCTTGCCGGACCGCCCCATCAACCGTCGAGGAGTAGCGATGAGCGCCGTCCCCAAAACCGTCCTGCACGATGCCGTCACCGCCAAGCAGGCATCCATCCAGCCTTTCGCCGCTTCCGAAAAGGTCTATATCGAGGGCAGCCGGCCCGACATACGCGTGCCGATGCGGAAAATCAGCCAGTCCGACACCCCCACCGGTTTCGGCGCGGAGGAGAACCCGCCGGTCTACGTCTACGATACCTCCGGCCCCTACACCGACCCGGCCGTGACGGTCGATCTGCGCCATGGTCTGCCGGCCCTCCGCGAAGCCTGGATCGAGGCGCGCGGCGACACCGTGGAACTGGACGGCCCGTCCTCCCGCTATGGCCAGGCCCGCCAGAGCGATCCGGCGCTGAGCGCCCTGCGGTTCGAACACATCCGCAAGCCTCGCGTCGCCAAACCCGGCGCCAACGTGACCCAGATGCACTATGCGCGGAAGGGCATCGTCACGCCGGAAATGGAATTCATCGCCATCCGCGAGAACCAGAGACTGGAGGCGCTGGCCGAGCTGTACCAGCACCAGCATCCGGGCGAAGCCTTCGGCGCCGCCATTCCCAAGATCATCACCCCCGAATTCGTCCGCGACGAGGTCGCCCGCGGCCGCGCCATCATCCCCAACAACATCAACCATCCGGAATCCGAGCCGATGATCATCGGCCGCAACTTCCTGGTGAAGATCAACTGCAACCTCGGCAACTCCGCCGTCACCTCGTCCATCGAGGAAGAAGTCGAGAAGATGCTGTGGTCGATCCGCTGGGGCGGCGACACGGTGATGGATCTCTCCACCGGCAAGAACATCCACGAGACCCGCGAGTGGATCATCCGCAACTCGCCGGTCCCCATCGGCACGGTGCCCATCTATCAGGCGCTGGAAAAGGTCGATGGCCGCGCCGAGGCACTGACCTGGGAAATCTTCCGCGACACCCTCATCGAACAGGCCGAGCAGGGCGTCGACTACTTCACCATCCACGCCGGCATCCGCCTGCCGTTCATTCCGCTGACGGCGAAGCGCGTCACCGGCATCGTCAGCCGCGGCGGCTCGATCATGGCCAAGTGGTGCCTCGCGCACCACAAGGAGAGCTTCCTCTACACCCATTTCGAGGACATCTGCGAGATCATGAAGGCCTACGATGTGGCCTTCTCGCTGGGCGACGGCCTCCGCCCCGGCTCCATCGCCGACGCCAACGACGAGGCCCAGTTCTCCGAATTGCGCACCCTGGGCGAGCTGACCGAGATCGCCTGGAAGCACGACGTGCAGGTGATGATCGAAGGCCCCGGCCACGTGCCCATGCACATGATCAAGGCCAACATGGAGGAGCAGCTCAAGCACTGCCACGAGGCACCCTTCTACACCCTGGGCCCGCTGACTACCGACATCGCGCCCGGCTACGACCACATCACCAGCGCCATCGGCGCCGCCATGATCGGCTGGTACGGCACCGCCATGCTCTGCTACGTCACACCCAAGGAGCACCTGGGCCTGCCGAACAAGCAGGATGTGCGCGACGGCATCGTCGCCTACAAGATCGCCGCCCACGCCGCCGACCTGGCCAAGGGCCATCCCGGCGCCCAGGCCCGCGACAACGCCCTGTCCAAGGCGCGCTTCGAATTCCGCTGGGCCGATCAGTTCAACCTCAGCCTCGATCCCGAGAAGGCGCTGGAATTCCACGACGAGACCCTGCCGCAGGAAGGCGCCAAGCTGGCCCACTTCTGCTCCATGTGCGGCCCGCATTTCTGCTCGATGAAGATCACCCAGGATGTGCGTGAGTATGCAAAGAACCATGGGCTGGACGATGACCAGGCGCTCGAAGCCGGCATGGAGGAAATGGCCGGGGAATTCATCAAGGGCGGCGCGGAGATTTACCACAAGGCCTGAGACTGCCGGCCGTTCCGGGCATGCGGCATGAAATGCCCCGGCGGCGGCCTTAGAATGGGGCATCCCGGAGAGGAGAACCGCCGATGCCGACCCAGCCCATTTCGGATGATGTCCTGCGGGAGAAATACGCCAAGCAGGGCGAGACCACGGCCGAGGATGTCTTTCGTCGTGTCGCCAGGGCGCTGGCCTCGGTGGAGGCCGCGCCGGATACCTGGGAGCCCCGGTTTCTGGCGGCCCTGCGCCAGGGCTTCATACCGGCCGGTCGCATCATGTCGGCGGCTGGCACGGATATCCGGGCCACGCTGATCAACTGTTTCGTGCAGCCGGTCGGCGACGCCATCTCCGAGCCAGACGCCGAGGGCAAACCCGGCATCTACATCGCCCTACAGGAAGCCGCCGAAACCATGCGCCGTGGCGGCGGCGTCGGCTATGACTTCTCCCGCATCCGACCCAGGGGCGCCCGGGTCAGAGGCACGGCTTCCAGCGCATCGGGACCAATCTCCTACCTGCGCGTCTTCGACCGGTCCTGCGAGACCGTGGAATCCGCCGGCAGCCGCCGGGGCGCGCAAATGGGCGTGCTGCGCTGCGACCATCCCGACATCGAGGACTTCATCCACGCCAAGGACCGGCCGGGCGAACTGACCAATTTCAACCTGTCGGTCGCGGTAACCGACGCCTTCATGCACGCCGTGGAAAGCGACGCCGACTGGGCGCTGGTCCACCGGGCCGAGCCGGGTGAAAGCCAGGCAGGACATGCCACCGGCCGCCGCGAAGACGGTGCCTGGATCTACCGCAGCCTGCCCGCACGGGTGCTGTGGGACCAGATCATGACCTCCACCTACGACCATGCCGAACCCGGCATCCTGTTCGTGGACCGCGCCAATGCCGAGAACAACCTGCATTACTGCGAGACGTTCGAGGCCACCAACCCCTGCGCCGAGGAGTGGCTGCCCGACTACGGCTGCTGCTGCCTTGGCTCCATCGACCTGACCCGGCTGGTCGAGGCGCCATTCACGGCGGAAGCCCGCTTCGACCTTGCCGGACTGGCGGCACTCGCGGGGCTGGCGGTGCGCATGCTCGACAACGTGCTGGACCTGACCTACTGGCCGCTCGAGGCCCAGCGCGCCGAGGCCATGGCCAAGCGTCGCATCGGGCTCGGCTTCACCGGCCTGGGTGATACCCTGATCATGCTCGGCCTGCGTTATGACACGGATGCCGCCCGGGCCATGGCCGGCCGCATCGCCGAGGCATTGCGGGACGCCGCCTACCAGGCCTCGGCGGAACTGGCGGACGAGAAGGGGGCCTTCCCGCTGTTCCGCCCGGACGCCTATCTCGCCGGCGCCTTTGTCCGCCGGCTGCCGGAGACGCTGCGCGAGCGCATCCGCCGACAGGGCCTGCGCAACAGCCACCTGCTCGCCATCGCGCCGACCGGCACCATCAGCCTGGCCTTCGCCGACAACGCCTCCAATGGCATCGAGCCGCCCTTCGCCTGGCGCTACACCCGCCGCAAGCGCACCCCGGACGGCGGCGTGCAGGACTACCCCGTCGAGGATCACGCCTGGCGCCGCCATCGCATCGAGGGCGGCGATGTCGACCACCTGCCACCGTACTGGGTCACCGCGCTGGAGATCGCCGCACTGGACCACATGCAGATGCTGGCGGCGGTACAGCCCTATATCGACACCAGCATCTCCAAGACCGTCAACGTGCCGGCCGACTATCCGTTCGAGGCCTTCAAGAACCTCTATCTCGAGGCCTGGCGCCACGGCCTCAAGGGACTCGCCACCTACCGCCCCAACCTCATCACCGGCGCGGTGCTGGAGACCACCGACGCCCAGGCCATCCAGGGCGGGAGCAGCGCGCCGGATTTCGACGTTTCCGACCCCAACCGTCGGCTCCGGCTGGAGCAGGTGCCGGAACCCACCCTCGCCTCGCTGCGCTGGCGCCGGCGGCCACGCCCCCCCGGCGGCAACCCGGCCTGGTGCTACATGGTCGACCACCCGCATGGCTCCTTCGCCGTCTTCGTCGGCCATCTGGACCATGCTCCCAGGCGCGCCACCGAACGCGGAGAGCCCCTGCCAGAAAGCTTGCCGCAAAATGGACAGCGCCAGCCCTTCGAAGTCTGGATCAACGGCGCGGAGCAGCCGCGCGGCCTGGGCGCGCTGGCCAAGTCGCTGTCCATGGACATGCGCTCCAACGATCGCGGCTGGCTGAAGACCAAGCTGGAAAGCCTGATGAAGGCCTCCGGCGACGACGGCTTCGAGCTGCCGCTGCCGCCCGCGGGCGAGCCCTTCCGGGTACCCAGCCTGGTGGCCGGCTTCGCCCGGCTGGTGTCCCTGCGCTGCCAGGAGCTGGGCGCCTTCGACACCATCGCCGACACGCCCGTCCTGCACGCCCTCATGTCGCCCAAGGAACCGAAGACCGGCCCGGATGGCACGCTGTCCTGGACCGTCGACATCTACAACCCGGCGACCGGCGACGATTTCGTCATGGGCCTCAAGGAGCTGGTGCTGCCCAACGGCCAGCGCCGGCCCTACTCGGTCTGGCTGTCGGGCGAGTATCCGCGGCTGCTCGACGGGCTGTGCAAATCCCTGTCCTACGACATGCGCGTGATCGATCCCGCCTGGATCGGCGCCAAGCTGCGGCAGCTGGTCGATTTCCCCGAGCCGCGGGGCGACTTCCTGGCCTGGGTGCCGGGCGAGCAGCGCAAGACCAACTACCCCTCGACCGTCGCCTATCTGGTGCGGCTGATGATCCACCGCTACGCCCTGCTGGGCATCCTCGACGAGGACGGCTACCCGATGGAGGACATGGGCATCGTCGCCTACGATGCCGAGAACGTCATCCCCCTGCGCGCCCGTTCGGCCGGCGCCATGGAAGTCCGCCCCGGCAAGCGCTGCCCGGAATGCGGCAACTATGCCGTCATCCGCAGGGACGGCTGCGACTTCTGCAGCGCCTGCGGCGCCGTGGGCGGTTGCGGCTAGACCGGGCGCGGTTCCACGGCATCCGGCCCGGCACCAGTCCCGGCCATACCGATATCCATCAGGAGCACACCATGAACACCCCCGCGATCTCCATGGCCGACCTGCGGCTGACCTTCCATGGCGCGGCACGCCAGGTCACCGGCTCCTGCTACCTGCTGGAGACCCGGGGCGGCCGGCTGTTGCTGGAATGCGGCATGTTCCAGGGCCCACCAGCGACCACCGAACGCAACCGCCTCGACTTCCCCTTCGATCCCCGTTCGCTGGCCGCGGTTGTCGTTTCCCACGCCCACATCGACCATTCCGGCCTGCTGCCCAAGCTGGTCAGGGCCGGCTACACCGGACCGATCTACCTGACGCCGCCGACGCATGACCTGCTGGAACTACTGCTCAAGGACGCCGCGCATCTGGAAATGAAGGATACCCAATGGGAAAACAAGCGCCGCCAGCGAGCCGGCAAGCGGCTGCTGGAGCCCCTGTACACCCTGGAGGATGTCGAGCGGGTTCTGGCCATGCGCCGGCCGCTGCCATATGCTGAACTCGCGCAACCGCTGCCGGGCGTGCAGCTGCGATTCCACGATGCCGGCCACATCATCGGCGCTGCCATCGTCGAGCTGGGGCTGGACACCCGTGACGGCCGCCGCACGCTGGTGTTCTCGGGCGATCTCGGCAACCGTTACTCGCCGCTGCTGCGCGATCCCGAGCGGCTCGCCCACGCCGACGTGCTGCTGCTCGAATCCACCTACGGCGACCGCGATCACCGCTCCCTGCCCGACACCCTGGCGGAATTCCGGCAGGCGCTGCAGGCGGCCGCGCGCAGCGGGGGCAACGTGCTGATTCCCTCGTTCGCAGTCGGCCGGACCCAGGACATCCTCTACTGGCTGGGCCGCTTCCACCGCGAGGGCGACCTGCCGCAGTCGCGGGTCTTCGTCGACAGCCCGATGGCCATCGAGGCCAGCGAGATCTATGTCCGTCACGCCAAGCTGTTCAACCGCGACGATCCGGACTTCAACCGACTGATCGGGCATGGCTGGCAGGCCTGGCTGCCGTGCCTGTCCTACTCCCGCAGCACCGAGGACTCCATGGCGCTCAACCAGGTCCAGGGCGCCATCATCATCGCCGGCAGCGGCATGTGCGAGGGCGGCCGCATCCGCCACCACCTCAAGTACAACCTCTGGAAACGCGATACCCACGTCATCATCTCCGGTTTCCAGCCGCGCGGCACCCTGGGACGCCGGCTGGTCGACGGCGCCCGGCGCCTGTCGATCCTGGGCGGGGACATCGCCGTCAGGGCCACCATCCACACGCTGGGCGGCTTCTCCGCCCATGCCGGCCAGAGCGAGCTGGTCGAATGGGCGCTGGGCCTGCAACCTGCCCGGCCGCGGGTCTATCTGGTGCATGGCGAGGTCGAGGCCATGACGGCCCTGCGCGAGCGGCTCCTGGCGCAGCGGATGCAGACGGAAATCGCCGAGCCGGGGGCAACCATCGCCCTCTAGCGGCGCCGGACCTATTCGCCGTTTCCGCCCTGGTTCATCTGCAAGGCCAGCAAGGCCCAGGTGCGCAAGGTATGCTCGACCCGGCCATTGACGGTGCCGACAGGAAACTCGCCGGCCTCGTCGCGCTCGCCGGCAGCGGTATCCAGCAGCACGGCCAGTGCCTCGTCGACGGTGCCCACGGCATAGATATGGAAGCGCCCGGCCGTGGCGGCCTCGACCAGATCCTCGCGCAACATCAGATGCGGGCGGTTGGCGTCCGGGATCATGACGCCCTGGCCCCCGGTGAGCCCGGCGGCGCGACAGACATCGAAGAAGCCTTCGATCTTCTCGTTGACGCCGCCGATCGGCTGCACATGGCCCAACTGGTTGACCGAGCCGGTCACCGCGATGTCCTGGCGCACCGGCAGTTCCGCCAGCGAGGAGATGAGCGCGCACAACTCCGCCAGCGACGCGCTGTCGCCCTCCACCTCGCCGTAGGACTGCTCGAACACCAGGCTGGCGGACAGGGACAGAGGCTGGGCGCGGGCGTAACGCGAGGCCAGCAGGGCCGACAGGATCATGACACCCTTGCTGTGCAGGGCGCCGCCGAGTTCGGTTTCGCGCTCGATATCGACGATCTTGCCGCTGCCGAGGCGGGTGGTGGCGGTGATGCGGACGGGATGGCCGCAGCTGTATTCGCCCAGACGGATCACCGACAGGCCGTTGACCTGGCCGATATGGCGCCCCCGGGTATCGATCAGCAGGGTCCCGCGCCGGATGGCTTCGTAGAGTTCGTCGCGGATGCGGCTGGCGCGGCGGGCCCGTCGGTCGATGGCGGTCTGCACAGCCACCCGGCCGATGACCGCGTGCCCGGCCTCGCCGGCCCAGTGGTCGGCCTCCTTGAGGAGATCCGTCAGCCGGCCCAGATGGCCGTCGAGTTTTTCGGCATCCTCGATGCCGCGCGCCGACTGCTCGATGACCAGCGCGACGGCCTCGCGATCCAGCGCGCGCAGCCCGTCGCGCCGGGCCAGGGTGCCGATCAGGCGGGCAAAGCGGACCTGCCCGGTTTCGTCGCGGTCGAGCGTGTCCTCGAAGTCCGCCGGCACCTTGAACAGGGCCTGGAATTCCGGGTCGTGCAGGCTCAGCAGGTAATAGAGCAGCCGGTCGCCGCAGAGGATGACCTTCAGCCGCAGCGGGATGGGCTCGGGCTCCAGGGGCGAGGTGCTGATCAGGCTCAGGGTGCGCTCCAGCGGCTCGATGGCGATGGCGCCGGCGCGCAGGGCGCGCTTGAGGGTCTCCCAGGCGAAGGGCTGGGTCAGCAACTTGAGCGCGTCCAGCACCAGATAGCCGCCATTGGCCCGATGCAGCGCGCCCGGACGGATCATGCCGAAATCGGTGATGAGGGTGCCCAGGTGCGCCTGATGCTCGACCCGGCCGACCAGGTTGGCATGGTGCGGCAGGGCCTCGAAGATCAGCGGGGCCCCCTCGGTCCCGGCGTGCGAGACCAGGACGTTGATGCGGAAGCGCTGGCCGGGCAGCGGCAGCCCCGTGTGCCCGAACAGGGCCTGGACGCTGTTTTCACCCTGCGGCAGGAAATCCGTCGCATGGTCGATCAGCGCCTCCTGCAGAACCTCGATGTGCGCGAGCGCGGCGGGGCAGTCGCGGTAGCCGGTCCGCAGTTCATCGAGCAGTTGGGTGACGACGGCCGCGGCCGTTTCGCGGTTCAGCGCCCGGAGCCGCTCCTGGGACTCGCGCCGCCAGAGCGGAAACTGGCGCAGCTGCTTCTGCAACTCCTCGTGCAGGGCGTCGATCGCGGCCCGGATCGCCTGCTGGCGCGCTTCCGGGAGCTGCTGAAACTCGTCCGGCTTCAACAGCTCGGCCTGCGCGTTCACCGGAGCGAAGGCATAGCTGGTCGGGGTCTCGATCAGGGCGATGCCTTGCTGCTGGGCGGCGACCCGCAGGGCATTGATGGTCGCCGCCTCGCGTTCCTTGACATCCCGCTCGATGGCTTCGGCGCGGGCGCGGTAGCCCTCCTGCTCGAAGGCGGCAGGAATGGCACCGAGCAGGGCCTCCAGCAGGCGGTCGACAGCATCCGCCAGCCGCCGGCCCATGCCGGCCGGCAGGCGCAGGACCCGGGGCCGGTTCGGCTCGCGGAAATTGTGGACATAGCACCAGTCGTCCGCCGTCGGTTGCCGGGCCGCCAGGCGGCCGACAACCTCGCGCAGCACGCTGTCCTTGCCGATCCCGGCCGGCCCCAGGACGAACAGGTTGAAGCCGGACCGATCGATGCCGAGACCGAACTGCAACGCCTCCAGCGCCCGCGCCTGGCCCACCGCCAGGTCGATGTCGGCGAGCCCCGCGGTGGTCTCGAAGCCGAGACTCGCCGGCTCGCAGCGCCGGCGCAACTGCACCGGCGCCAGGGCGCCCACGGGGGCCGGCTTGACAGTACGCGTCATGGGACGACTCCCTGGGGGCGACTGCGCGGCGACGTCAGGCGAAGTAGTTGCGCAAGGTGGACTCGATGATCCCCCAGGGCATGATGAAGGGTTTCTTGGAGATCTTGACCGAGAGCGTGTCCTCCAGGATGAGGTAGCTGCCCTCGATGCCGTGTCCGGAGAAGCGGCCGGTCTGGCCGTCGCCCTCGAAGCGGACGCCATTGTCCCGCGCGGCAAGGCGGGCCCTGGCGATCACCTCGTCGGGATCGCTCTTCAACTTGACTTCGAAGGATTTGCTCATGGCGGGTGGCTCCCTGTCCGTTTTGAAGCTGCGGAATCTTAAACGAAAGCGGAGAGCGGTGGCGCCGCCCGGCTAGCGGACCGCACGCGGCAGCGGCACAAAAAAGGCGGCCGGCAGGCCGCCCTGGTGGCCATCGGTAGCCTGTGTCAGGCCGCCATGGACTGCTTGAGGCGCTTCATGGCCGAGTTCTCCAGCTGCCGGATGCGCTCGGCGGAGACCTTGTAGCGAGCCGCGAGATCGTGCAGGGTCAGCTTCTCCTCGCTCAGCCAGCGACTGCGGACAATGTCGCGGCTGCGGTCGTCGAGCTGCTCGATGGCATGGATGAGCTTTTTCTGCTCGTGCGCTTCCCAGTCCTCGCTCTCCAGCAGGTCGGCCGGGTCGGCATTGGCCTGCCGCAGGTAGTGCACCGGGGCCGAGAAGTCCCGCTCGCCATCCTCGCCGTCGTCGGCGGCATCGTAGGCCAGATCCTGGCTGCTCAGGCGGCCCTCCATCTCGTAGACCGTGTCCAGCTCCACACCCAGCTCCTCGGCCACGGTGCTGGCCTCCTCGGGGTTCAGCCAGCCAAGGCGGTTCTTGTACTTGCGCAGGTTGAAGAACAGCTTGCGCTGCGCCTTGGTGGTCGCAACCTTCACGATGCGCCAGTTCTGGATGATGAATTCGTGGATTTCCGCCTTGATCCAGTGCACGGCGAAGGACACCAGGCGCACGCCGACGCCGGGGTCGAAACGCTTCACGGCCTTCATCAGGCCGATGTTGCCTTCCTGGATCAGGTCCTGCAGCGGCAGGCCATAACCCAGATAGCCCCGGGCGACATGGGCGACGAAACGCAGGTTGGCGAGCACCAGCTGGCGGGCGGCCTGGAGGTCGCCCTGCTCGCGGAAGCGCACGGCCAGCGCCTGCTCCTCTTCGGCATCCAGCCGCGGCAGGCGATTGATGGCCGCCATGTAATCATCAATGGAACCCAGCGACAGGCTTGGTGGCAAGGTCAAGGCTTGAGTCATTCTTTTCGCCCTCGTCATGTGGAGTGACCGGATCATGTTAGCACTCTGTGACAGCGAGTGCTAATGGCGGTTCCCTCATTCAGGCTCGATTTCGAGCAGGAAGTATGCAACCACGATCCAGGCCCCGGTGACGCCCAGCAACACCGCGCTTCCCAGCAGCACGACCGTATCGGCCAGCCCCATGAATGCCAGCCGATAGCTGCTGCCATAGAGCTCCGCCAGCTGGTTGACGGGCGCGCGGACGCCGAGGACCAGCAGGTTGGCCAGCATCCAGGCCAGCACCGCCCCCAGCAGGGCATACCAGAACCCGGCATGGACAAAGGGCCGGCGAATGAAGTGGTTGGTGGCCCCGAGCAACTTCGCCACCGCGATTTCCTCGCGCCGATTCTGCAACTCGAGGCGGATGGTGTTGCCGACGATGAACAGTACCCCGAAGCCGAGCAGCACGCTGAAGGCCAGGGTGCTGCGCTGGGCGATGGCCAGCAGGGATCGCAGTTTCTCCAGCCATTCGCTGTCGAACTGCACCTTGTCCGCCTCCGGCAGATGCCTGAGTTCCGCCAGCAGGGCGGCAACCGCGTCGGCATCCGTCCGTGCCGGCTGGACGATGACGACCACGGGCAAGGGATTGTCCTTCAGGGCTTCCAGCGCCTCGCCAAATCCGCTGTAGGCGGTCAGCTCCTTCAGCCCATCCTCCTTGCTGACCAGGGTGGCCCCGCCGATGCCGGGCCGCTGGCGCAACTGCTCGGCAACCTTGCGGCCGACCTCGTTGCCCAGCTCCGGCTTCAGGAACAGGGAAATCTGGCTGGTGGTTTCCAGCGCCTCGATGGGCTGGCGGGCATTCTGGATCAGGGCATGGAAGCTGGCGGGCAGGGCCAGGGCGATGGCCACCACCAGGATGGTGAGAAGACTCGCGATCGGCGTTTCACAGATCCGCCCGAAACTGGCCTTGAGCGAATCCAGCTGCAACACCCAGTAGGCGCCAAGACGCTCGGACAGGCCGATCTGGGATTCCAGCGAAGGCCGGAAGATGCCGCGCCTTGGCCCCGATCTGCGGGTTGGCGGCATGGCTCAGGCAACCCCGTCCAGGTGGCCATGCTCCAGCCGCAGGGTCCGGCGGCTGAACCGGCGCACCAGACCCATGTCATGGCTGGCGATGAGCAGCGTCACCCCGACGTCGTTGAAATCCCGGAACATGCGCATGATCTCGTCCGCCAGTTCGGCATCCAGGTTTCCGGTGGGTTCATCGGCCAGGATCAGCGGCGGCTTGTGGACGATCGCCCGGGCGATGCCGACCCGCTGCTGCTCGCCCCCCGACAGCGCCAGAGGCAAGCGTTTCTCCTTCTTCAACAGGCCGACCTTGTCCAGCGCGGCCCGGACCCGGCGGCCGACATCGTGCGGATTATGCCCGGTGATGAGGAGCGGCAGGGCGACATTGTCGAACACCGTCCGATCATTGAGCAGCCGGTAGTCCTGGAAGATGAGCCCGAGCTTGCGGCGCAGGTAGGGAATCTGCCGGGATGGCAACCGATGCACGGGAACGCCGTCGATGGTGATCTCCCCGCGGCTGGGCCTTTCCATGGCGGGGATCAGCCGCAGCAGCGTGCTCTTGCCGGCGCCGGAATGGCCGGTCAGGAACGCCAACTCGCCGCGCTCGATGCGGAAGCTGACCTCGGACAGGGCCTCGCCGCTTTCCGGATAGCGCTTGGTGACTTGCTTGAACTCGATCATGCGGGCGGGCTTGAGGCGGGGCTGGCAGGCCGTTGGGTTGACCCATGGTATCCACTCGCGCCAAGTCTTGGCAAAAAAGATGGCGGTTCTGGGCCGTGCCCGCCGGTCCCCTTACAATGCCGGCAGCCTTTCGTCCACCACCTGCCGAACCGCCTTGAATTCCCTGCGCAAACTCGCCTCCCAGACCGTCGTCTACGGCCTCAGCAGCATCGTCGGCCGCTTTCTCAACTACCTGCTGGTGCCGCTGTACACCTACACCTTCCCGGCGGCGGCCTATGGTGTGGTTTCCGAGTTCTACGCCTATGCCGGCTTCTTCGCCGTGTTCCTGACCTTCGGCCTGGAAACGGGCTACTTCCGCTTTCGCCACCGCGACGACATCCCCGCCGGCGCGGCCTATCCGGCGGCGCTCGGTTTCCTGCTGCTGGCGAACCTGGTGTTCCTGGCGCTCCTGACCGGTTTCCGCCAGCCGCTGGCGGATCTGCTGCGTTACCCGGAGCATCCGGAATATCTGCTCTGGTTCGGACTGATTCTGGCCGCCGATGCGGCGTCGGCCCTGCCGTTCGCGCGCCTGCGGGCCGAGAACCGCGCCTGGCGGTTCGCCGGCATCAAGCTGGCGGAAATCATCCTCGCCATCGGCCTCAACCTGCTGTTCCTCGTGGGCCTGCCGAAAATCCTCGCGCTATGGCCGCAGGCGCCGCTGGCCCGGCTCTACGACCCGAACCTCGGTGTTGGCTACATCTTTCTCGCCAACCTGATCGCCAGCGCCTGCAAGCTGCTGTTGCTGACGCCGCAGTTCCGCGGTATCCGCTGGCGGGCCGGCCTGGCGGTCATGCGGCCGATGCTGGCCTATTCACTGCCGATGGTCGTCATCGGCCTGGCCGGCATGGTCAACGAGATGCTCGACCGCGCCATCCTCAAGTACCTGCTGCCCTACGATCTGCCGACCAACCTGCGCCTGCTGGGCATCTATGGCGCCTGCTACAAGCTGTCGATCCTCATGACCCTGTTCGTGCAGGCCTTCCGCTACGCCGGCGAACCCTTCTTCTTCGCCTACGCCGGCCGCGCCGACGCACCACGGGCCTATGCGCTGGTGATGCGCTATTTCGTCATCTTCTGTGTCTTCATCTTCCTGCTGGTCACGCTGTTCATCGAAGTCTTCCAGCATTTCATCGGCGAGGAGTATCGCGAGGGACTCGGCATCGTGCCGATCCTGCTGATGGCCAATCTCTTCCTCGGCATCTATGTCAACCTGTCCATCTGGTACAAGCTGACCGACCGCACCGGGATGGGCGCCTGGGTTTCGGTTTTCGGCGCCGTGCTGACGGTAGGCCTGAACCTCTGGCTGATCCCGTCGCTCGGCTACGAGGGCTCGGCCTGGGCGACCCTGGCCTGCTACGCAAGCATGGCGCTGGTCTCCTGGCAGCTCGGCCGCCATTACTACCCGGTGCCTTATCCCGTGTGGCGGATGGCCGCCTACCTCGCGTTCGGGCTGGTCCTGTACCTGGCCGACCGCGAGTTGGTCGGGTTCTGCGGCTGGGATGCCATGCGAACCGGTGCGGCGCTGCTGGCCGCGTTCCTGGGGGTGACGTGCGTGGCGGACCTGCGGCCGCTGCTCCGGCGGCAACGCCGGTAGCCACGCGGCGCGTCAATGGATATGCACTTCCCGGTGGTCTGCCTGGTCGCTTCTCCGCAGCAGGTACCGGTCCTGTTCGCCGGACAGGTGCCTGCCGTCGCCGGTCAGGTAGAGCAGGGTGCTTTCATCCTTGATGGCGAGCCGCCGCTGCGGGGCTTCCCGGTTGGGCGCCAACAGGAGAATGCCCTCGTTGTCGTCCCACTGGTACTTGCCTTTCTCGAAGGATTCCCGGTTCAGCGGCTTGGCGGGCTGGATCACCAGCAGATAGTTGTTCTTGGCATTCAGGGACAGGGTCATCTTGATGCCGTCGCAGTCTTTCTCCTGGCACGGCAGATAGCCGTAGAAGACACCCCGGAACCTGCCCGCCGTCCGGGAAGCGCCATGCGCCGAGTGATCCATGCCGTCGCCGAGCTGGCTCTGCTCGCGAGCCCTGAGCGCCTTCTCCTGGATCTGCATGTCCGTCTCCGCCCGGGCAGCCGGGGACAGTTGCAGTGCGGCCGATATGGCCATCAGCGCCAGGCACCTGGCGAAAATACGATTCGAGCGTTTCAAGCATCCTCCTCCATCAAACTGGTGTCATGATCCGGCCCGGGCGGGAACGCCCGCGCCAGCGCTACTGACAAGTTCCCGCCCGCCAGATTCCCCGGATGCGGCGCAGCCCGCCCGGAACGGCGGGCAGGCTCGCGCGACGGACCCCGGAACCGCGCCTGACCCCGGGTGGCCCGGATGGCGGCTAGCGACGCCCCCGGTCAGTGGCCGGACGAGACGACCCAACCCTGCCTGGCGGCATAGCCGGCAAACTGCTCGCTGATCCTGTCCGCCATCTCCGCCGCCTGATGCGCCGAAGCGGACCTGTAGGCGCCCGCGCCACCGCGGGCAACGCTGGTGGCGGCCGTGGCAGCCGTACCGGCTTCCGCGGCCGCACCGACGCCCGCCGTGGCCACCGCGCCCGGCGTATTGCCGCTGTCGGCATGTACTTCGAAGGACAGCAGCGTCCGATTGCCCGGCGCCAGAATCCGGACCTCGCTGTCGACGCTGGACTGGCCGGCGCCGAAACCGACCACTGCCCGCCGTACGGCATTGCCCTCGTCGATATTGACGAATCGCCCGGCGATCATCACATCGCCCGCCGCAGGTGCCTGGCTGGCTCCGACCCGCACAGGCGTGAAACCCAAGGCACGGATTTTTTCAACCAGTTCCGCCGACAGCACCTCCCGGACCTCCTGCCCAAGTTGCCGGGATTGCTCCGCGGCCTCGTCACCGACCAGGTCCTCCAGCTTCGCCAGGGGACTGGTACTGGCCTTGATCGTGCCCGTATCGGCGGAAAAGTCCTGGATCAGGACATGAGCGGGCTTGGCGATGGCCACATGGCTGGCCTGCAGAACATTCAGCGCCTGCGTCTTGGCGCAGCCGGCCATCGCGACGGACACGGCCAGGATGGTGCCGAACGCGGTCAGCGGGGCGATTCGCATGAGGATTCTCCGGGAGGGATACGGGTAATGCTTCAGGAAAACACGGTCGGTTGCGGTCGATGCCCCGGGCGCTGTCGCTTTCCCGGGCGGGGTGCCGCGATGCCAGCCTGCCGCGTCAAGGCAGGCGACGGTTGCCGGCCGCGCCCGGCTGGTTGAGGCCGGGGTCACGATGGCGCAGAGCCGGTGCGTTACCGAGGGCGCCAGGCGGGTTGATCCCCGGATCGGCACGCCGCGGCCCCGGCGATCGGTTGCCCAGCCGACCCGGCTGATTCACGCCGGGATCGATGCCCGGCGTAGCGGCCGCCGGAGGACGATTGCCGATCGCGCCGGGCTGATTCACACCCCGATCGCGGGCAGCGACGGCACCCGCGTCCAGCAAGAGCAAGGCCGCTGCGCTCAGCAGCATCGGCAGGGTCGGCAGCGGTTGTGGAAGGTTCATGCAGCAATCCTCGCATGCGGATTCACGGATGGCCGCATTATCACCCAATTCATGAGCGCTGCCTGCTGCCAGGGGCCAAGACTCGCACCGGCCTGCCCGTCCATGCCCGAACATTGCGCTCGATCCGAAATGGATATACCGCATGATAAAATTTCGGGTCGATCTTTCCTTGACCCTCCAGGACATCCGTGAAACATACCTCCCTCCCCGATTTTCTGCGCCACGTCAGCGAGCGCAACCCCGGCCAGCCCGAATTCCTGCAAGCCGTCACCGAGGTGATGGAGAGCCTTTGGCCCTTCATCGAGAGAAACCCGAAATACGTCGGCCAGGGCCTGCTCGACCGGCTGGTCGAACCCGAGCGGATCATCATGTTTCGCGTCGCCTGGATGGACGACAAGGGCACCATCCATGTCAACCGTGGCTATCGCGTCCAGCACAGCATGGCCATCGGTCCCTACAAGGGCGGGCTGCGCTTCCATCCCTCGGTGAATCTCTCGGTTCTCAAGTTCCTGGCTTTCGAGCAGACCTTCAAGAATGCCCTGACCACCCTGCCCATGGGCGGCGGCAAGGGCGGCTCCGACTTCGACCCCAAGGGCAAGAGCCCGGCCGAGGTCATGCGCTTCTGCCAGGCCTTCGTCACCGAACTGTTCCGGCACCTGGGCGCGCATACCGACGTGCCCGCCGGCGATATTGGCGTCGGTGCGCGGGAGGTGGGCTACATGACCGGCATGATGAAGAAGCTCAGCAACCGCTCGGATTGCGTCTTCACCGGCAAGGGCCTGAGCTTCGGCGGCTCGCTGATCCGGCCCGAGGCCACCGGCTACGGCACCGTGTACTTCGCCGAGGAAATGCTGAAGACCCGCGGGCGCTCCTTCGAGGGCCTGCGCGTGAGCGTGTCCGGCTCCGGCAACGTCGCGCAGTATGCGGTGGAAAAGGCCATGGCGCTCGGCGCCAAGGTCGTCACCGTATCGGACTCCAGCGGCACGATCGTCGACGAGGAAGGTTTCACGCCCGAGAAGCTGGAAATCCTGATGGATGTGAAGAATCACCATTATGGGCGGGTGAGCGATTACGCGAAGCGGACGGGGGTCTGCTTCGCCGCCGGCGTGAGTCCCTGGCAGGTGCCGGTCGATGTCGCCTTGCCCTGCGCAACCCAGAACGAGCTGGACGAGCACGATGCCGCGACCCTCATCCGCAATGGCGTGATCTGCGTCGCCGAGGGCGCCAACATGCCCGCCACCATCGCCGCCGCCAAGGCCTTCGAGGCCGCCGGCGTGCTCTACGCCCCGGGCAAGGCCAGCAACGCGGGCGGCGTCGCCACCTCGGGCCTGGAAATGAGCCAGAACGCGGAGCGAATGTCCTGGCCCCGCGATGAGGTGGACAGCCGCCTGCTTGGCATCATGCGCGGCATCCATGCCGCCTGCCTCCAGTACGGGAAGCGCGCCGACGGCACCGTCAGCTATATCGACGGCGCCAACATTGCCGGCTTCGTCAAGGTCGCCGACGCGATGCTCGCGCAGGGCCTGACCTGAGGTAGCCCGCCGCCTTTGGATGGTGGCAGCCGCCACCCGGCGAAACCCGCGCGGCGCCGGGTATCGTCAATGGTCGCGCTGCCAGCGCACCCGCAGCAGGTATTCGCTGTCCTGGTAGTGGTAATCGAGCTCGCCTGCGTAGGCACTCTGGATGGCTTCGCCCGCACTCCGCGCGAGATGAGGGTCGGTAAAGGTGAATTCGAGGCCACCCTCGGAGGTCTCCTCCACGCCCATCAGCTGCTTGAGCGGATGCTCGGTCTGTTCCCGGCCGGTGAGATTGCGCACCAGATGCTCGATCTCCCGCCGATGGGCCTGGAGAAAGGCGCCGCGTAAACCGAGATAGCCGGCGGGATTGCGATCGGCAAGCCGCTGGCAGGCCGGGCAGCGGTGTTCCGCCGCCTCGGCGGGTGCCAAGCCCCCCTGCCAGCGCCCACGCCGGAAGACCGCGCCGCAATCGGGGCAACGGGTAGGCTCGGCCCATTTGCGGCGGGCATGGTAAGGATCGTGCTGCCACTCGGGGAGCAACCGAATCGGATGACCCTGCGGCGCCCGTCGATAAGGCATCGTGGACATGACGGCTCTCCTTTATCTGGACGATCCGGGGAACCTGGGAGCTGGCGAAGAGCGGCTCCACCGAACCGGTTGTTTGCCCTTCACTATCACCTTAGCCCATGCGGCCGAAAACAAAACCTCCCGGGCGGACCGGGGCAGGCTGGCGGGAAAGTGGCAGCCCTGCCCGACTTCAGCGCAGGTAAACCCCGTCCTCGCCGATCCTGCCGGGCCCGCCCAGCACATAGATGCCGGCCGAGTTGGCCAGCACCCGGAATGCCAGCACGCCGTCGCCGACCTCCACTTCGCGGCCGCTGATGGCGTCGCGGTAGAATCCGTTGCGCACACCGGTCACGGTCACCGACTGGTCGCCACCGATGGCGAGGCCGACCGCGACATAGCTGTTTTCCGCCGGCCAGTCGCGGACGAAGCTCATGCCGCTGCCCCACTCGCTGACCTGACTCATCGGCGCCTTCTGCAGGGCCGGTATCGTCCGGCGGATCTGGTTGAGCCGCTGGATATGCCGGTAGAGAGGATGCGCCTGGGTCGTGCCGATACGTTCGTCGGTCAGATGATCGCCGAAGTAGGCGCGGCCGGTCTGGCTCAGGGTGTCCTTTTCGCCTTCGACGTCCTGCGACGTGCCCTTCATGAACTCGATCTCCTCGCCGTAATACAGGCAGGGAATGCCGCGCGCGGTCCAGATCAGGTTGTAGGCGACCGCCGCCATCCACTGCTCGCCCTTGAAGCGGTACTTGAAGTCGTTGTCCGGGCCGACGTCGTGGTTCTGCAGGAAGGTCACCATCCGCGTGACGTCGCCGTAGATCCAGTCCATCGACAGGATCTGCCCGGTGCCGCCATAGGTGCCCTTGCTGACCGTGTCGCGGAAGGTCGAGAACAGGCCGAAATCCAGTTGCGGAAAGCCGGAATCGCCACCGGAGAGCGGGTCGCGCGGGTCGTCGCCCAGCCGCGTGTACCACCAGGGCCGGATCTGCGACGGGCCGTTGTCCCCGCCGCCGAGATCGCCCCAGCCGTAGCCCTTCACCAGATTCTCGCCGAACACGAACAGCCCCGGCTTGTGCGCCTTCCAGGCGTTGACATACTCCAGCAGGTTGCCGCGTTCGACGTGCTTCACCGTGTCGATGCGCAGCGCGTCCACGCCCATGTCGAGATAGCGGTTGATCGCGCCGATCAGGTAGTCCTTGACGTTCTGCCGCTCGGTGGCGAGGTCGATGCAGTCGCCGGCCAGGTGTTTCTGCTGCAGCGGATGGGCGCTTTCCCAGTCGCCGCCACAGATGAAGCCTTCCTGATGAAACCAGTTCGCGTCCAGCGTGTTGGCATCGATACCGAAGAAACGGCCCGGGTTATAGCCGGATTTCGGCACGGTCTCGCCGGTCCTGGGGTCAACCAAGGGTTCGATGCCCTCCGGGTCGCGATCGTGGCGCTCCCGCCACCAGTCCGGCGCCAACGGGTTGTCGATATCATCCCGGTTTGGCCAGGCGTAGTTGCCGAGATTGCCCTGATAGGGGCCATGATCGACCCGGCCCGGCTCCGAGCCTTGCGGTACGTAATACTTGATCGGCAGATGGTCGATGTGGACCTTGCCGCGAATGCCGAATTGGCAGGCATGGTTCACCACCACATCCTGGATGATCTTGATACCGCGCGCATGGGCTGCGTCGATCAGGTCCTGATAGCTGGCGCCGGGCGACTCCAGGCGCGGGTCGATGCGGGTCCAGTCGTAGGCGTGATAGCCGTGATAATCCAGTCCCGAGCGGTTTTCCACCGGCGGCGTGATCCAGATCGCGGTGAAACCCAGATCCTTGATGTAATCCAGCCGCTCGATCAAGCCTTTGAAGTCGCCGCGCCAGTGCGGGTCGACCGGTTGGCCGGCGGCATCGAACTCGATGCGGTCGCGACAGAAGAAATTGTTGGAGGGATCGCCGTCGTAGAACCGCGTGGTGATGAGGAAGTAGATGGTTTCCTCGCGGAAATCGCGGCGCTGCGCCAGCGGCCGGATCGCGCCGGCCGCATCTCCGGCCGCTGGCATCTGCCCCGGGGATGGCGTAGGCACCGAGCCTACCCGCGAATCCATGGCGGCAGCGGTGCCCGCCATCGTTGCCGGCGGCCGCCGATGCCAGTGGCCATGCCGATCCCGCCAGCCGTCCCGGTCGCGGAACTCATCGGCGGTTTGCCGGCCCTGCCCGTCATGCAGTACGCAGTGGGCCGCCACCAGGCCTGGCAGGCGGAGGCGATACCAGCCCGCCCCGGCGGCAGCCAGCGGAACCCCCGGCCAGCGGGTCTCCGCGCCATGAGGATGGGTTCCCCAGTAATGCAGGTACAGCGTATCGGCCCATCCGTCGGGCCTTTCGAAATGCAGCGTCAAATCGGGCATCGGGGTTTCTCGCCGGACAGGGGGGGTACACGCCGCATCATACCGGCTTGCCGGCGCCTGTAGCACGGCGGTTCCCGGCCGCACGGATGATCGCCCTGATGAATCCTTATAATGACCGTCCACTTCCATCAGGGGCCTGCCATGTGGTTCTTCACGACCTGCGGTTTTTACAGCGTTGCCGTCAAGCCCGACGACGAGGCGGCAGGCACGGTGACCCTGCGCGCCCGTGCCCGGACCGACCTGGAGACCCTGCGGGAATGGTTCATGCCCGAACTGGGCGCCGTCCAGTCCGGCGACGGCAGCGACTACCCGTTTCGCGCCCGCATCGAACACCAGGCGTTCGCCGAGGGTCTCAAGCGACTGGCGCTGGCCATCGATTACGGCAACTTCAAGAATGCCGTGTTCAACCAGCAAGGCCCTCACCGGGCGCGCATCTACGCGAAAGTCTGGCGCGATCTGATCGAACTGGAGGACGAGGTCAGCCAAGCCATGCCCGCATACCCGGACATACGCATGGCCTGGCGGCTGGCCAAGACCCTGCAGCGCTTCCGGGAAATGCACGGCCACTGGCCCGACCGTATCCAGATGCCCCGATCGGCCTACAATCTGCTGCTGCTCGACGTCGGCCAGCTCTGGCACAAGGCGATGCTGGACAAGCTGCTGTTCATCCCGGCCCCTGCAGGCCTCATGGCGCTCGATGAAGCGGGGCTCAGCACGGAATTCGAGCGCGACCGTTGCGAGCAGGCCGACCAGCGCGAGGCGCTAGCCTGGCTGTTCAACTGAGGCAGGACCACGATCATGAGCAAGAATCCCACATCATTCGCTGCGGCGCTGCTGCTCACGACCTGCCTGCTGCCGGCGGGACCGGTCTGCGCGGCCGGGACGCCCGCCGCCGCCCCGGCACCGGACACGGACGAAGCCCGCAGCCTGGAGTTGCTCATGGCCAGCCAGCGGATGGACAAGCGCGCCATGCTGAAGGCGGCGCTGGACCTGTCACCCGCGCAGAGCGACCGCTTCTGGCCGATCTATTACGCCTATCAGGCAGAGTTGATCCCCATCTACGACCGCAAGTTTGCCCTGATCACGCAATATGCCGATGCCTATCCCGAACTCTCCGAAAGCCAGGCTGACCATCTGGTGCGCGGGTCGCTGACGGCCAAGCGGGAACAGATCGACCTGCTGGAAAAGTACTATCGGCGCGTTGCCGCCGCCCTCTCCAAGGGCATCGCCGCTCGTTTCGTGCAACTGGAAAGCGCCTGGAACGGCGCCTTCGACGTCAGGCTGCACGCCAAGCTGCCGCTGATTCCGGAAGATCTCGCCAGCCGCGCCCGGCGCCAGCGCTAGCGGCGGCGCGCCGCAACGCGGTGCCGACGACCGCCCGGCGGGCGGGTGATCCTCCACTCGTCCGCGCCCGGGGAAACCCGCCGCCACTCGCCGGGCGCCAGCCCGGCCAACGTCCAGGGGCCGATGGACCAGCGGATCAGGCGCAGGGTCGGATGGCCCACGGCGGCGGTCATGCGCCGGACCTGGCGGTTGCGGCCCTCGCGGAGGGTCAGCGCCAGCCAGGTGTCCGGCACGGAGAGGCGGTGCCGGATGGGCGGATCACGCGGCCAGAGCCCAGGGGGCTCGCCCATGGGATGGGCCTCGGCCGGCCGCGTCGGTCCGTCGCCGAGCGGCACGCCCCGGCGCAGGGACGCCAGAGCGGCCTCGCCCGGCACGCCTTCGACCTGCACCCAATAGGTCTTGGCCATCTTGTGACGTGGGTCGGCGATGCGGGCCTGCCAGGCACCGTCGTCGGTCAGCAGCATCAGGCCCTCGCTGTCGAAATCCAGCCGCCCGGCCGGCCGCACCCGGGGAATGGCGATGAAATCCGCCAGGGTCGGGCGGCCCTGCTCACGGTCGGTGAACTGGGACAGCACGCCGTAGGGCTTGTTGAAGAGGATCAGTTCGGCCATCGGCACCGGCGGGAAAACGGCATGTCGCAGCGGCCGGCGGCGCGCCTGTAAAATGGCGAGTCTACCATTCGATCCAGCCTTCACCGTGAGCAACCGCCGCCCGTCCCGTCCGTCACCCGCTCGTCCAGGCCCGGCAAAACGGGTCAGCTCCCCGGCCATCGCCAGCCAACCGGGCGTGGAAAAACCGGCATCCCTGCTACGCATTTGCGGGCTCTCCGCTGTCGCCGCGCTGTTCGAGCGCGCGCCCGGGCGGGTGCTGCGACTTTTCTACGAAGCCCGGCGCGCGCGCGACGTCGGCCGCTACTGCGCCCACTTGGCACAGACCCGCCGCCCCTATCGCCAGGTGAGCCCCGACGAACTGGGCAGGATTGCCGGGACCGTGCTCCATGGCGGCGTGGTCGCCATCGCCGAGCCCTGCCTGCCGGGTCGGCTCGGCATCGCGGAGGCGCGACGGCTGGCGGCGAACAAGACCTCCCTGTTCGTTCTCGACGGCATCGGCAACCCGCACAATGTCGGCGCGATCACGCGCAGCCTGGCCTTCTTCGGCTTCCGTCATCTGGCGCTTTCCGACCATCCGCAGCAGGCGGGACTTTCCGATGCCGCCTACCGGGTCGCCGAAGGTGGTCTCGACCGGCTGACGGTGTACCGTGCGCCGCAATTGCCGGGGCTGCTGCAAGCGTTGCGGCCGATATTCCACATCGTTGCCACCGCGCTCAGCCAGCGCGGCCAGCCACTGGAGGCGCTGCTAGCCAGCCCCGATCCGCGGCCTCGACTGATCCTGCTGGGCAACGAAGAACAGGGGCTGCCCGACGCCACCCTGGCCGCGGCGGAAACCGTTCTTACCCTGCCGGGTGCGGGCGGCGTGCAATCGCTCAACGTCGCGGCAACGGCAGCCATCCTCGCCCATGGCCTGAGACCGCCCCACCCGGCGGTGGCGCCGGATGGCGGGCAAAAAAGTTCCGGTGTCAAGTCCTTCGTGCAGATCACGCGGGGCTGAAACCGCATATGGGACAGCAGGTTAGCTCTTTTCAAGGCCGCTTTACAGAACTGCGGCTTCGTAGGCTAGGAGCTACATAGGAGCGTCGGGAGAGAAGGACACATCGCACTGCGTCGTGCTGGATTGCTGAGGAACGACGAACCTGCCGCATCATCATAGCCCACGAATTCGCATTCGTAGCTCGTCGGTTTCAGCATCAAATGGATTGTGGAGTTCGCCGACTTCGGTCCCCAGCCTGGAACAATCCGCATCCTTTTGACAGTAGCCCACCCCTGCCATCCCGTATCAGGAACAACGCGCTCAGTCCCTGCCGCGTCGCGAGTGCCGTGCCGGCTTCGGGGCCAGTCACCATGAGGGCCGTTGCCCAGGCGTCGGCTTCTGCGCAGGTCGGGGCAAGCACGGTAACCGACGCTGGCGAAGACAGCAGCGGCGCGCCCCGCTGCGGGTCCATCGTGTGCGACAAGTAGCGTCCCTGCACCGTCACACCGTGCCGGTAGTCGCCAGAGGTGGCGACAGCGCCATCCTGGAGGCACAGGATCGAATGCGGCGCGCGGCTGTCTGGATCGGGCGCTTCGACCGCGATTGTCCATGCCTCGCCATCGGGCCGCAGGCCCAGTGCGCGCATCTCACCGTCGATGCCGACCAGTCCTGCGGCGATGCCGAAGCTGCCCAGGGTTTGCGCCAGCCGGTCCACCCCGTAACCCTTGGCGATGCCATTCAGGTCGAGCACGATGGCTTCCCGTTTGCACACTTGGTTGCCCGTCAGTTCCAGCACCTCGTGGGCCGCGCGTCGGGGTGCGGCCAAGGCGCGGCGTATGCCTTCTTCATTGGTGGCTTGCGGGCCGAAGCCCCAGGCTTGCACCGCATCGCCCATGCCGATGTCGAAGGCTCCGCCGGAAGCGCGTCCGATGGCCAGGCCCAGGGCCAGCACGCGGGCCAGATCGTCCGGCACCACGGCTGATGCGCCCGCCGGCGTCCGGTTCAGGCGCATCAGGTCGCTGTCCGGATCCCAGGTGGACATCTGCATGTCCACCTCGTCGCTTGCCTGCTGCAAGGCTGCCTGCACCGGGCCGGTGTCGAATCCCGGCGCGGCGAAAAACAGGGCGGACCAGCGCGTGCCCATGGTGGGGCCGTTCAGCGCATGGCGGATCAGCTCAGTAGATGTCTTCGACATAGCGGTCCCCGGCCTTGAGCATCGCAGGCGTCAACCCGGCAGGCTTCAGAATGTCGGTCAGTGCATCGGCCACACCGCGCGCCATATCCCGCCCTCCGCACACCATGATCCTGGCGCCCTGGCTGATGGCCGCTGTGATCCGTGGCGCTTGCTGTCGCAGGGCATCCTGCACGTACTGCGGCCGCTCTCCGCGTGAGACTGCGATGGACAGATGAGCCAGCTTGCCATCGGCCTGCCAGCCCGACAGCTCATTGCGGTAGAGAAAATCGCTGTCGGGCTGGCGCAGTCCGAAGAACAGATGAACGGGGCGGTGTGACTTGTTGTTGCGTATGAAGCCCGCCAGTGGCCCGACCCCGGTGCCTGCCCCGATCAGGATCAGGGGTGTCCGATCGCGGCCCGCATGGAAACCCGGATGGCGCCGCAAGAATCCCTGGGCCGTCTGGCCTGGCTCCAATTGAGTCAGTTGGCCCGAGGTCAGGCCGCCGACATGCTGGCGCACGACGATTTCGATGAAACCGTCCCGTGATCCCGATGCCAGGGAATACAGGCGGGGGATCGCCGAGCCTTCGGGTACGATGCCCAGCAGGTCGCCTGGCTCGAATCGCGTGAAGCGTTGGCCCGTCAGGCGCTGCCAGAACGACGCTTTGGGCAGCGCGAAGCGCAGGATCGACATCGGAGCCTGCACCGCCGCGCCATAGTCGTGGCGCTCCAGCAGGGTCAGCGTCTGGATGGCCGGAAGAGTCGGTTGGTGGGCGAGTTCCAGTTCGATGCCAAGCGCCTGGCCCAGTATTCGGCCCCAGCGGGCAAAGTCCTGCGGCGACTGGCGGTCGATAGTGTCGAAGGCCATCAGGGCAGGCCAGCCCTTGTCCCGAGCGACGTTGTCCACAGCGCAGGCGAATGCGCAGAAGGCCGGGAAGCTGCGGTCGCCGAAACCCAGTACCGCCACAGGAGCGGTGGGCGCGGTCTTCAGGCTCTGGAGCTGAACGAGAAAGCCCTTGGCCGAGGCTGGGGCATCGCCCTCGCCATAGGTGGCGGCGAGGATCAGAAAGCGCCGCGCCCGACGATAGCGTGCGGGCTGGAAGGCTGCCATCGAGGTCACATGCACCGATTGCCCTGCATCACGCAAGCCACGAGCCAGCGTCGCGGCAAAACCCCAGGTGCTGCCGCCTTCGGAGCCCACCAGCACGATGGTGTCGGCCTGCGCGGCGGGTGCGTTGCCTATAAGCCGGGGGCGACTGCGCCACCCCGGCAGCCAGACCAGTATCCCCGTCACGGCCAGTATCGCCCCCCCCATCGCCATCACTCCCAGGAACAGCCCGAACACGGCAGCGCCCTGCCCGGTATGCAGCATGTAGATCGTCTCCGACGCGCGTTGCCCGAGGCTCAGGTCCTGCCAACCCAGCAGGGTGCCGGTTCCCTGATCCACATATCCCACGCCCCGGTCGGTTCTCAGGGTGAACATGTCCTGCGGATCGTCTGGCGCGGGAAAGCTCAGCTCGCGCAGTTCGGCCACCGGCGTGACGCGCAGGGCTTGCATCTCGGTCAGCGCCAGGCCGGCCTGACCGCTGACCGTGGCAGGCGTCTCCAGGCTGGCGACATCGATCGTGACGATCTCGAAGGTTTGGGCCGACATCCACAGTGCGGTCATGGCGGACAGCGCGAGCCCCAGCACCGTCACACGCGCGATGTCGGTATGCAGGCGTCCTGCGAGCGGGCCACGCAGGCGTGCCAACCAGTGTCGCCAGCCTCCCAGGCGACGGGCTACCAGCACCGTGCCGGAAATGGCCAGCAGCAGCATCGCCAGCGCGCCCGCTGCGACGATCAGGCGGCCGCTGTCGCCCAGGAGCAGCGAGCGGTGCAAATTGGTGAGCCAGCGCCGCAGCGGATTCGGGTCGGCGCTGGCCACATCACGGCCTGTGGCCGGGTCGATCACGGCCGAACCGGGCTGGTCGCCATCGAACCACCACGCACTGATCTGCCCCGAGGGTGCGCGCCTGATCTGTTCCAGGCCGGGATGAGCTGCTTGCACCCGCGTGGCCAGATCAGCGACTGTCAGCGTGGCATCGGGCTGAAAGGTTCGAGCAGTCTCCAGCGCCGGAAAGAGCGAGAGTGCCGCGCCGCTCAGCGCCGTGACAACCAGCAGGACGGCCAGCACGAGGCCCAGCCAGCGGTGCAGGATACGCATCATCGCGGCAGCTTCCGATCAGGATCAGAGGCCGTAGCTGAAGCCGGCGACATAGCGCCGCCCGGCGACGGGCTTGCCAGCCCCGGCGGTCGTCAATGGCACCGAAACGTCACGTGGACTGTCCTGCATATCCTCCGCGGCGGCATCCACGTTCAGCTTGTAGCCCGCATCGAACAGGGCATCGGCCAAGTCCACCGTCACCTTCAGGCTGCGGCCTGCACCCACGCTGGCACCAGTGATGCCATCGATCTGCGAGCGGTTGCCGCCAGTCGCGCGATACCAGTCCGGCAGGTGCTTGTAATACTTCGATTTCTCACCCGCGACCCACAGTGTGCGCACATAGGCGCCGTTTGCATCGGTCAGGTACAGCGCCAGGTAGGCGCCATTGCCGCCATAGTTCTTGAGCGCGGTGGTCAAGGTGACCGGACGTGCCGCAGCCAGGTTAGGCAGCGCCATGGCTGCGGACAGGGCCAGGCAAGAGACGAGCTTTTTCATGATGATTCCTTCGCAAGTAGAACGATGTCGTTCGTGGAGGTGCAGGCGCCTCTAGCGCAGCGCGAACACCTCGTGATGAACGCGACGCGGGCGCTGCCCCGTCGCCTGGAGTCCCGACACGACCGCATCACGCAGGCCAGCCGGTCCGCAATAAAACAGCTCCGATTCGCACAGCGGGAAGGGCACCAACTGGATTAGCCGTTGCGCTGTCAAGCACCCGTCTTCGGCGCTGGCCATGACATGCACCGTCAGGCCGGGATGGCGTGCGGCAATGGTCGCCAAGCGCTCTGCGGCGAAAGCTTCGGGTCGCGTCGTCACCACCCAGACCAGAGCGATCTCCTGCTGCTCGGCATCGGTCAATGCCTCGGCCCAGGCCAGGAAAGGTGTGATGCCGATGCCGCCGGCCAGCCATACCTGGCGCCGCACGCGCCTGCGGAAAACGAACCGACCGTAAGGCCCCTCGACCCGCAGGCGCTTACCGGGTGACAGACGTTCGGGCAGACGCCGGGTCCAGTTGCCCAGGGATTTGATGGCGAAGCGGAGGCGACCGTCCGCACTCGGTGCACTCGTTATGGTGAAGGGATGAGCCTCGGCCATCCCCACATCGGAGGCCGACAGGAAGGCGAACTGACCCGGCCGCCAGCGCAGGGCTCGCCCTTCTGGGCGCAGCGTCACTTCCGCGACCATTCCGTGTTGGTCGATGTTCTCCAGCACAAATGCACGCGGACGCAGGTACGGTGCGACGAACTGCATGAACAGCCACGCCGTCACCCCTGCCAGGCTCAAGGCGTTCAGGTACAGGCCCAGCGTGCCATCCAGGCCGGCGGGCTGATCGATGGCAAGCTGGTGGAATGCGGCGACGGCAAACAGAAGCCCTGTGAAACGGTGAGTGAAGCGCCAGATCGGCCAGGGCAACTCCAGTCGAGTGAAGGGAATCCGCTTGATCCAACTGATCAGGATCAGCCCGATGAGGCCATTGAATGCGACTTCACCGATGTCCGAAGCAAATTCCCCCAGTCGCGTTTCGCGCACGACATTTTCCAGCTCGGGCTCGAAGGTGTTGTGCCCGATCATCAGGGCCAGTGCGGCAATTCCCAGCCATTTGTGAACCTCATACATCCGATCGAGCCCCCCAAACAGGGGTTCGGCCCAACGCGGGCGTGCGGACAAGACCAAGGCCAGACTCATGGCAGCAATGGATGCCGCGCCCAGTGCAATGCCTATTGCGACGTCCGCACCGTAGGGTGCATAAGTCTGTGCACCAAGCACGGCCGCGTACAGAACGGCCAGGGTGGCCAATATCGGTCCCGTCAGGTACATGGCGCACTCCTTAGCGCGTGCCCTCCGGCGCCGCCGGGGCGGGCGGGCGCCGCGATTTGTCATCAGAGGGCTTGCCCGTCTTGGCCGCTTGACCCCGCCCAGCAGGCAGGTAGCGCGACGAGTCGGCGCCAGAGCGGAAGCGGACCTCCAGTTTCTGGACCGCGAGCGATGCCGGGTCGATCTTCAAACGAATCTGGTTGCCGTCACCGTCCCGGCCACGGACTTCGTAGCAGCCATCGTCGATGCGCAGGCGCTCTGTCGTGATGCCCAGTTCGGTTACACGGGCCGTAACGGTTTCGCGGGACTGCCATTCGGCCATGGGTCGGTGGCAATCGTCGTCAGCCAGCGCGGCACCAGAGGCAGTCAGCGCGATCACTACGGCAATCGGCAGGAATGTTTTCATGGTGAGCTCCTTTATCCTTCGATGGCTTGAGGATGCTCTGCTAACGTGACCGCAGCCTGAGCCCTGAGCGAAAATTGCTTCAGGTTGCCGTCAGGTATGCCGTTGCGTCGGCCCATAGAGGAAAGGTTCAATGCGTGTCCTGCTGATTGAAGACGACGACGTGCTGGGCGCAGCCGTGCGCGACCAGATTGCGAGCGATGGCCATTCCGTGGATTGGGTGCGTCGCCTTGATGCGGCGGACCATGCGATCGCGGGCGTGCCTTACGACCTCGTTCTGCTGGACCTGATGTTGCCCGATGGCCGGGGCATTCCCTTCCTGCGGCGCCTGCGCGCGCGGGGTACGGCCATACCGGTCATCATCCTGACGGCCCTTGATCAGGTGTCAGACCGGATCGAGGGGCTGAATGCCGGCGCCGACGACTATCTCGTGAAGCCCTTTGATCTGGCCGAATTGTCGGCGCGCATCGGATCGGTTGCGCGTCGATACAGCGGCAACCCCAATCCCATCGTCATCCATGGATCACTCCAGATCGATCTGGCCGCACGCAGCATCCGTCGTGACGGCCGCCTGGTGCCGCTGACGGCGCGCGAATGGGCGTTGTTCGAGGCATTCCTGTCCCGACCCGGCCAGTTGCTCTCGAAAGCGCAGTTGGAGGAAAAGCTCTATGCCTTCGATGCCGAAGTGGAGAGCAACGCCATCGAGGTGCATGTCAGCCGCCTGCGCAAGAAACTGGGCGCCGAGATCATCGTGACCGAACGCGGACTGGGCTATCGGTTGGGGCAGGCATGAGGGTGCCCGGAAGCCTGCAGCGGCGCCTGGGGCTTTCGCTGGGAGTCCTGCTGACGGGGCTCTGGATCGGTGCCGCCTCAGTGACGGCGGTCCTGGCGCGCAATGCCATCGAGGAAATCTTTGACTCGGCCCTCCAGGAAACGGCGCAGCGAATCCTGCCGCTGGCAGTCGCAGACGTTCTTGGGCGTGAAGAAGAAGGGGTGACCCAGCGCCTGGCCGAAATCCGCGAGCACAACGAACTGCTCACCTATGCCGTGCGCGATGCCCAAGGACGCATCCTGCTGCTTTCGCACGACGCCAACCCGGTGGTTTTCCCTCATTGGAGTGGCATCGGATTCAGTCAGTCCACAACCCACCGCTTCTACAGCGAAGAGACACTGCAAGGCTCTATCCGGCTCACTGTCGCCGAACCGCTGGCGCATCGCATGGTCATGGCGCGTGAAATCCAGATGGGTTTGGTTCTGCCCTTGTTGATTTTTCTGCCCATTGCGCTGCTGGCCATCGTGCTGACCGTGCGTACGACCCTGGCCCCCTTGCGGCGCTTCCGTGAACGGCTGGCGGCACGTGGGGTACGCGATCTGTCGCTGGTCCCGGCGGATGAACTGCCGGCAGAGGTCGCGCCGGTGGCCGACACCCTGAACGGCTTGCTCGGGCGGCTCGGCGCCGCCTTCGAAGCCGAGCGCAGCTTCGCCGCCAATGCCGCCCATGAACTGCGCACGCCGCTGGCGGGCGCCATCGCGCAGGCCCAGCGCCTGCAGGCAGAGACGGGCGACCCGGCGGCAAAGGCCCGTGCATCCGATATCGAAGCGACACTCAAGCGCCTGACGCGGCTCTCCGAACGCTTGATGCAACTGGCACGGGCCGAAGGCGGACGGCTGCGCCTGGAACAGGTCTCGGATCTGCGGCCCGTAGCGCGCATCCTGACCGACGAGTTGTCTCGTACGGCGGGCGCGGATCGAATCTCCCTGTCGCTGCCGGACGATCCCCTGATGTCGGATCTCGATCCCGACGTGTTCGCGATCCTCTATCGCAACCTCGTCGAAAACGCCCTGCGCCATGGCGCGGACGGCACGCCCATCCATGTTTCGCTGGCCAGCGACGGCGTACTGACGGTCGCCAACGATGGGCCTGTCGTGCCGAACGAAACCCTTGCCCGGTTGGCGGACCGATTCGAGCGCGCGGGAAAGCTCAGGGATGGCAGTGGTCTTGGGCTGGCGATCGTCCATGCGATTGCCCAGCGCATCGGCAGTGCGTTGGTCCTGAAGTCGCCGAGGCCCGGACAGGATTCAGGCTTCGAGGCATGCCTGACTCTTCCCACTACAATGAGTGATAACCACCTGTTGATCGGCTCGGGCAGTCGTTTTGGTAATTCGCCGAGCTGAATACACGGTCAGCTTGGCTTGGGAGCCGCGGTCTTGCCTGCGCTTCCCTTCCTGAACCCCCGATCTCCGGCCATGAAGGCTTCCAGCATGTGCGGGATCAGTGTCGCCGCATCGACCACTTCGCCATAGGTCTGCGCGTGCAGCGCGGCGTACTGGTCGAGCTTGGTTTTCAGGCTGGCCGGACAAGCAAAGGCCAGCTTCGTGGATTCCATTTTCGGCAGCGGCCCTAGCCGCAGCTTGCGCGTCGTCATCGTGAAGCCCCCCGGTTGAAGAAAAGCGGTTGGTACGGCCGCAGCACCAAATCACGGTTGACGATGATCCTCACCGGCAAGCCCGGTCGGGCCGTCAACGTCGGCTGAATGGTCATGTTGCGCCGGGTGATTTCCTGGCCGACCTGATTGACGCTGTCCTGCGCGCTGTCGCGTCCGGCGATGACGATGCGGTTGCCGTCCTGGCGGTTCTCCGGCGCGGCCAGCTCGGCACCCACACCCAGCAGCGTCGTCAACACGGCGCCGGCGAAGATGCGGTTCCAGTGCCAGTCCACGTCATCCTCCAGTCCGGCGTAGCCCGCAGGATCTGTGCCCACAAGGTTGTCGAGCGTCAGCGACGAGGTATCCGGCAGGATGACCCGGTTCCACACCACCTGCACACGGCTCTGCCCGTAGCTGACCTGGCTGTTGTATTTGCCCAGGATGCGCGAGCCTTGCGGGATCAGCAGGAACTTGCCCGTGGCCGTGTCATAGACCGGCTCCGTGACGGTGGCGATCACATCGCCCGGAAGATCGGACTTGATGCCTGTCACCAGCGCCCCGGCGATCACCGTACCGGCCATCACCTGATACGGCGACGCCGGCAGCGCCAGATTGCCGGAATTACGGCTTTCCGTAGAGCCGCCTTTCAGGAACGCCTCCTTCTGGTCTTGCCGGTTCTGCACGGCAGTCGGGTCGGCGGGCTGGGCCGCCGTCGAGGCCGGCCCGGCGGCGAGCGGATCGAAGGCCGCGAGCGCACTGGCACCGCTGGCACCCGGCGCCGCCTGCGCCACCGTTGCGGCCTGGCCTTGGCCGCCCGAGCGGAAGAACACCGACGAAGCCGCAGCGGCCTCCGCTTCCTTGCGCAAGGCGTCGTTCGGATCATGACCGGGGGGCGCGTAAGCAGCCACGGCCGGCTGCTGCGAGTTCACGATGGCCGGGCCGAGGTCGCCCGGCAGTGGTGGCCCCAGCTCGGGCACCTTCGGCGGCAGCTTCGAGTAGTCGGCCGGCAGGCCATCCAGCCCTTCGGACTTCGAGACGCGATCGACGTTGTAAAGCTCGGTCTGTTCGCTGGCTCCGCGCCGCTGCGGTTGCAGCGACCAGATCGTGGCACCGAGCACGGCGACCGACAGGCCGCCGACGAGGGCGGCCAGCGTGCGCCGGTTCAGGCGCGTGACCGGGCGCGGCTGGGCGCGCAGTGCCACCGCCTCGGGCGCGACCTTGCCCGGCGAAGGCGCGGCAAGGTCGGGAGTGTCGTCCTGGCTCATGGTCAGTTCCTCCGCGCAACGCCGTCCGTGCGCTCGATCCGCACCACGTCGCCCTTGTCCCCGCCTAAGCGCAACTCGGCGGCGCCGAATAGGCGATCGACGATGAAATACGGAGAGCGGAATCGGTAGTTCACCAACTGCCCGTCGCCCTGGGAGCCAATGACGAACAACGGCGGCAGCTCGCCCTGGGCGATGCCCGCCGGGAATTGGATGTAGACCTTCTCGCCGTCATCGAAAGCGCGCAGCGGCTTCCAGGGCGGATTGCTGCCGCTGATCGCGTAGCGGAAGTGCAGGTTCTCCAGCGACAAGCCAGAGTCCACGGGCGCGGCGGCATTGGCCGCCTGCGCCTGGCGCTGCAAGGCCAGCATCCGGTCGCGCGGGTATTCCCAGGACACCGACGCCATCCACGTTTTCTCGGTCGAGGTCAGCTCCAGCAGGTATGTCCTGCGGTTGGTGGTGATGACCAGATTGGTCTTCAAGCCGGAACGGATGGGTTTCACCAATACATTGACGCGCAGATCGGCCCCGCTGCCGCTGGACGTGTCGCCCACGATCCAGCGCACGGTATCGCCAGCGGCGACCGTCACCAGCTCCTCGCCCGGCTGGAGCGAAACCACGGTCACGCGGCCCACGGCCGCATAGACCTGATAGAGCGCGCCATCCGTGAAGGGCCACACCTGAATCGCGTTGACGTAGCCCTCGCGCGTGGGCGCGACGCGGGCCTCGGCATTGGCCCGCGAGACGCGCACCTTCTCGTCGGCCGGTTCCGGCGCAGGCTTCGCGTCCTCAGCTTCGGGCACCGGCTTCAACTGCGCCGGCATCGGCAGCACCTCGGGCACGGCCACCACCTCTATCGGCGCCGGCGGCTCGGGCAGCGGCTGGGCCTGCACCGGCTCATCGAGCGAGATCACGGGCGGCGGTTTGCCCTGCGTGGCGCAGCCCGCAAGGGCAGCGAGCATCAACGGCAAAGCGTAAAAGCGGAAAGACAGGTTCATGGTTTTGCTCCTTCGGAAGAATCCAGTTCGCGGCTCCACGACAGGCCATTGACGTAAATGCCGAGAGGGTTCTTGCGCAGGCGTTCCTCGGTGCGTGGCGTCTGCTGCACGATGGAAATCACGGCGTTCCAGCGTTCAGTGCCTGCGGCGGCGCCGTTGACGTAGCGCCGTTCCGTCCAGCGCACGTTGAAAGACGTGTCGCTGGCACGGGTCACGCTGGCGATCTGCACCGTCACCGACTCTTTGCCGATGCGCGCGAACGGGTCGTTCACGCGCGCGTAGTCGTTGAGCGCGATTGCGCCCTTGTCGGTCGTGTAGTCGTAGGCGTCCAGCCAGTTTTGGCGGACGACAATGGGGTCGATGGACAGCGAGCGCACCAGCGTCACGAAGCGCGCGATGTGGTGCGCGGTTTGCGCATCGTTGGGCCGGTAAGGCGTGGCGGCTTCGCCCACGGCGCGCACCTGGCCCGCGTTGTCCACCTCCACCACGTAGGGCGTCACGATGGACTGCGCCGAGCGCCACACCAGGCCGCCGGCCATCAGCAGCGCGAGCGTTAGGCACCCGAAGGCCATCAGCCGCCAGTTCTTCGCCTGCACGCGCGGCGAGCCGATGCGCTCGTCCCACACCTGGCCGGCAGCTTGATAAGGCGTGGCAGGCTGCGGCGTGTCGGCATAGCGCACCTGCGGTTTCTTGAATCGCATGGTCGGTTCTCCTTATGAGTCGGAATCGCGCAGGCTCGGCCCCTGGCCGGAGCCGCCGCCATCGCCACCGCGCAGCGCGTGGGCGGTGGTGGTCGCGGCATGGGTGAGTTGCTGGCGGCGATGCAGGCGTCTGGCCCAAGCGGGCTGTTCCTGCGTCTGCGCGGTGGCGGCACTGGATGCGGCCTCGCCTGCGGCACCCTGACCGGATGCCGCACCCGCGCCGCCATCGGCGGCAGCGCCATTCCAGCCAGCACGGAAGGGAGCGGCCATGCGTTGCCCGGCAGCGGAGGCGCGGGATGCCGCCGCGCGGCCTGCCGACTGCGCGCCGGTCTTGGCGACGTTGCCTAAGCCCGCCATCGCACCCTTCGCGCCACCGCCTGCGGCGGCGGAGCCAGCCTGAAACGCCGATTTCCCACTGCCAGCCGCCGACGTGGCAGCACGCGCGCCGCTGCCGGCCAGCTTGGCGGCGGCCGGCGCCATGCGCGCCCCGGCCATAACGGCGCCACCTACGCCCGTCGCGGCAGCGCCGACGGCAACGGCCGTGCCGGCTGCGCCGACAGCGGCACCGGCCATCGCGCCGGCGCCGAGCTGCGGCGCACCGGACACAAGGCCCGTGGCGATCCCTGGGCCGAAGATCCCCAGCGCCAGCAAGGTGAGCGAGGCCAGCATGATGACCAGCGCGTGGTCGATGGACGGCTCGGCGGGATGGACTTGGAACTGAGCGAACAGGCCCGAACCGATGCCCACGATCACGGCCAGTACCAGCACCTTGATGCCGGCCGACACCACGTTGCCCAGCACCTTTTCGGCGAGGAACACGGTCTTGTTCCACAGCGCGAACGGCACCAGCACGAAGCCAGCCAAGGTCGTCAACTTGAACTCGATCAGCGTGACGAAAAGCTGGATCGCCAGGACGAAGAAGCACAAGACCACGACCAGCCACGCGAGGAACATCACCGCGATGGCATCGAGGTTCACGAACACCTCGGGGAAACCAGCCATGTCGCCGACCTGCTCCAGAATCGGCGCCCCGGCGTCGATGCCGGTCTTGGCGAGCCGGCCCGGCTGCAAGAAGTTCTCCATCGTGATGGCCGAGCCGGTGGCCGTCAGGCCCAACCCGGCGAAGGAACGGAACACGATGCCGGCCAACCAGTTGAAGTTGCCCAGGATGTAGGCGAAGGCGCCGACGTAGAGCACCTTGCGCAGCAGCTTGGCGATCACGTCCTCGCCCTGGCCGGTGGCGTGGCTCATGGCCCAATACAGCCCGGCGAGCGTCATGTCGATGACGATCAGCGTGGCCGTGAGGAACGCCACTTCGCCCTGCAACAGCCCAAAGCCCGAGTCGATGTAACGCGCGAACGTGGCAAGGAACTGGTCGATGATGGTCACGTCATTCATGGCGTGCCCTCCGGCGCATCGAAACTCGGCGGGATCGGCGGCAGGTCGGCCAGCGTCTGGTATTCATCCAGCCCGGCCTGGCCGGAGAAGAAGCGCCGCCGGAAGGCTTCGGCGGCGGCGCGGCAAGCGTCCTCGCCCGTGGCCTGTCGGTCGTCTGCGCATTGCGCGCGCAATGCCTTGAGCCGCACGGGATCGGCGGCCAGGGCATCGGCAAGGTGGTCGGCCGGCTGCTCGCTGCACGCAGCCAGCAACGCAGCAAGTACCAGAACAGACGGAGCGAGGACGCATCGCATGGCGGCCTCCCGTCAGTTGCCGTAGAAATCCACGCGCTGCGGCGTGTACGGTGTGCCATCGCCCAGGAAGCGTCGGCGCACTTCGCGGGCGCGTTCCGTGGCCGCAGTCTGCCGTGCCTGCTCCAGCGAGGCAGCCCGGTCTTGCGTGATCTGGAGCCGCTGCGACTGGATCGACTGCTTGGCCTGCAAGGCGAGCAACTGGTTCATGGCCTGCATCGCCTGCAACGCACCTTCGGCCGACTGACTCTTTCCCACGAGGTCGGCCAGCACGCTTTCGTCTTCGCCCAGGTTTTGCGACACCTGGGCCTGCATCCTCATGGTGGTCTGCAAGCCGTTGAGCGTGTTCCGCCAATGCTCCTGCGCGTCGCGGTACATCTGGTCGCCACTCACCGTGGCGGCGTACTGCTCGGGATACAGGCGCTGAAACTCCCGATCCAGATTCGTCACGTCGTAAGCCAGGCCGCGTGCCTGGTCGATCAGCCGCTGCGTGGTTGCCAGATTGGCGCGCAACTGGCCGACCACGCTGGACGGCAAGCTCGTGAGGTTGCGCGCCTGGTTCATCAGCATTTGCGCTTCGTTCTGAAGCTGCTGGATCTGGTTGTTGATTTGCTCCAGCGTGCGGATCGCGGTCAGTGTGTTCTGCACGAAGTTCGACGGATCGAACACGGTGATGGCGGACGCGGGCTGCGCGAGCAACAGCGCACCGGACAGAGCCACGGCTAGCGACGCGGAAAGGACACGGTTTTTCATGACGAAACCTCCTGCGGTTGAGAAGTGAGGGAAGCCACCGGCGAGATGCCGGGGAAACTGAGCAGCAGGTCGGCCGCCCAATCGAGGCCGCGATGGCGCAGCCATTCGCCCGCGAAGCCGGGCGTGCCGGCGTCCGGCGATACGCGGGCAAGAACGTCATCCATGTCGCGCTGGTCTTGCGGCGTGGAAGCGCCCGCAAACGCCAGCGCCGCCGGCCCCAGGTCGAGGTCGAACAGGCGGTTGCCGAGGCGGGATTGGTAGTAGTAGTCGCGCTTGGGCTGCGCGGTGGCGACGATCTCGATCTGCCGCCTGTTGAGGCCAAAGCCCTCGTAGATCGTGCGAATCTGCGGCTCGGTCGCCTGCGGGTTCGGCAAGAAGATCCGACTCGCGCAGCTCTCGATGATCGCGGGCGCGATGCTCGAATCCTTGATGTCGGCAAGGCTCTGCGTGGCGAAGATGACGCTGACGTTCTTCTTGCGCAGCGTCTTGAGCCACTGGCGGATACGCGCGGCAAACACCGGGTCATCGAGGAACAACCACGCTTCATCGAGGATCAGCAGCGTGGGCGCACCGTCGAAGCGTTCATCGAAGCGCGCAAAGAGGTAATGCAGCACGGCCATGACGGCGGCCTTGCTGTGCATCAGCTCCTCCATCTCGAAGCACTGCACGTCGGCCATGCCGAGGCGGTCATGGTCGGCGTCCAGCAGCTTGCCGTGCGCGCCACCGAGCACATAGGGCGACAGCGCCTGCCGCAGCGTGTTCGATTGCAGCAGCACGGAAAGTCCCGTCATCGTGCGCTGCTCCACCGGCGCACCGGCGAGACTTCCCAGCGCCGACCAGATAGCCGCCTTCTCGTCGGGGCCGACCGCCACGCCTTCGTGCAGCAAGCGGCCTTCGATCCATTCGGCGGCCCAGGTGCGGTAGCCCTCGCGGTCGATGCGGGCGAGCGGCTGGAAGGCTATTTCGCCGTCTGTCCCCAGATCGTAGTGCTCGCCGCCCAGCCCGAGGATCGTGGCGCGCATGGAACGCCCCATGTCGAAGGCGAAGATGCGCGAGCCGCGATAGCGGCGGAACTGCATCGCCAGCGTGGCGAGCAAGACCGATTTGCCCATGCCAGTCGGCCCCGCGACCAGCGTGTGGCCCACGTCGCCGATGTGCGTCACCAGCCGGAACGGCGTGGCGCCATCGGTGCGTGTCACGATCAGCGGGGGGCCGTCGAGGTGTTCGTTCTTCTCTGGCCCAGCCCATACCGCCGACACCGGCATCATGTGCGCCAGATTCAGTGTCGAGACGATGGGCTGGCGCACGTTGGCGTAGGCGTTGCCCGGAATGGACGACAGCCACGCATCCACGGCGTTCAAGGTTTCGGGGATCGTCACGAACCCCCGGCCCTGAATCACACGCTCCACCATCCGCAGCTTCTCATCGGCCACAGCAGCGTCTGCATCCATGACGGTGACGGTCGCCGTCAGATAGCCGAAGGCGACTTGATCGCTGCCCAGCTCCTGCAAGGCAGCATCCGCGTCCGCCGCCTTGTTGTTCGCGTCGGTATCGACCAGCGGGCTTTCCTGCTGGAAGATCGTTTCGCGCAGCAGCGCGATGACGTTCTTGCGCTTGGCGAACCACTGGCGGCGCAGGCGTCCCAACTCCCGTTCCGCCTCGGATTTGTCGAGGCAGAGAAAGCGCGTGCTCCAGCGGTACGCAAAACCGAGGCGGTTGAGGTCGTCCAGAATCCCCGGCCAGGTCGAGGTCGGGAAGCCGCGCACCGACACCACGCGCAGGTGCTGGTCGCCCAGCATGGGCGCCAGGCCGCCGACCAACGCGGAATCGGTCAGCAGCACGTCGATGTGGAACGGCACTTCGGGCACGCCTACGCGATAGCGCCGCGTCGAGATGGTCGCGTGCAGGTAGGTCAGCGTCTGCGCGTCATCGAGCCAGTCAATTTCCGGCATCACGCCGTCGAGCAGGTCGAAGACGCGATCCGTTTCCGCGACGAAGGCTTGCAGCCGCTCGCGCCAGTCCACGCCATTCGTCGGCGTGTTCTCGTAGAGCATCTTGGCTGCACGGGCGCGGGATTCTTCCGGCGGCAGGTAAAGCAGCGTCAGGTGATAACCGCTCTCGAAGTGATGGCCCGATTCCTCGAAGGCGGCCCGGCGTTCTTCCTCCACCACCCACGAAAGCGGTTCGGGAAACTCCGAGTGCGGATAGTCGGCAGCAGGCCGGCGCTCGGCCTCAATGAACAGCGCCCAGCCCGAACCCATGCGGCGCAGCGCGTTGTTCAACCGTGCCGACGTGGCGATCAGCTCGCCTTGCGTCGCGCTGTCGAGGTCAGGCCCGCGAAACCGGGCCGTGCGCTGGAAACTGCCGTCCTTGTTCAAGACGACGCCCGGTGCGACCAGCCCGGCCCAGGGCAGCCAGTCGGCAAGCAAGGCCGGGCGCTGGCGGTATTCGGCGAGGTTCAGCATCGCGGCGTCCTCCCCTCACACGTCCAGCAGCGGGCGGTGCTTGATGTGCCGGGCGAAGACCTGCATGAACTGCGGATCGACGCGCGCACCCCATACCGCCAGCGAATGGCCGACGATCCAGAGCACCACACCGGGAATCCACAGTTGCAGGCCCAGGCCGACAGCGGCGGCCAGCGTGCCGTTGGCGATCGCCACGGTGCGCGGCGCACCGCCAAGCAGAATCGGCTCGGTCAGCGAGCGGTGCAGCGGCACCTCGAAGCCGTCCGCGAAGGTGTCCGGGGCACTCATACGACCGCCCCGCCGGAGAAGCTGAAGAACGACAGGAAGAAGCTGGAAGCGGCG
>NZ_BAAHXD010000034.1:0-38107 GCF_054657115.1 Methyloparacoccus murrellii
CTGGCTGGCTGTGATCCCGGTCAGTGGATCATGGTGACAGGCATCTGCACGGCAACGGACAACCACCATGGCGGATTTGACTCGACCCGTCGATCGACCCTGCTTGCTGGTCGTGGATGACATCCCAGACAACCTGAACCTGATCGGTAACCTGCTGCGTGAGGACTACCGGGTGCGCGTGGCCAGCCATGGCGAGCGGGCACTTGCGATCGCCAGGTCCGATACGCCGCCCGACCTTATCCTGCTCGACGTGATGATGCCGGGCATGAATGGCTACGAGGTTTGTCGACGGCTCAAGGAAGATCCGCGCACGGCCAAGATCCCGGTCATTTTCCTGACTGCCAGATCCGATCCGGGCGACGAGATGCATGGCCTGTCGCTGGGCGCCGTCGATTACATCGCCAAGCCCATCAGCCCGCCGATTGTTCAGGCGCGTGTCAGGAATCATCTGGCGATGAAGCATCTGCAGGACTGCCTTCACGACCGGAATCGCTCTCTCGAGTCGGAAGTGCGGGAACGTGTGCGGGAAATCGAGGCGATCCAGGACATCACGGTGCAAACCTTGACCTCTCTCGCCGAGACGCGCGACAGCGAAACCGGCAATCACATTCGACGGACCCAGCACTATGTCCGTCTGCTGGCGGAGTCGCTGAGGCGACATCCTCGCTTTGCCGCTGTGTTGGATGATGATCGCACCATCGACCTTCTGTTCAAGTCGGCCCCCCTGCATGACATCGGCAAGGTTGGCATTCCCGATCATATCCTGCTCCGGCCCGGCAGGCTGAGTCCCGCAGAATTCGAGGTGATGAAGTCGCATACCACGCTGGGGCGGGATGCGATCCTGCAAGCCGAGCGGGCGCTGGGCCAGGAGATCCCATTCCTGCGCTTCGCCAAGGAAATCGCCTACGGCCATCATGAAAAATGGGACGGCAGCGGTTACCCCCAGGGGCTGGCCGGCGAAGCCATTCCCATTTCCGCGCGTTTGATGGCACTTTGCGATGTGTTCGACGCGCTCATTTCCAGGCGCGTCTACAAGTCCGCCCTGCCTTATGACGAGGCCATCGTCCTCATCCTCCAAGGCAAGGGCAAGCACTTCGATCCTGACGTGGTGGACGCCTTCCTGAAGCTGGAAGCCCAGTTTAGGGCCATCGCCACCCGCTACGCCGACATGCCGCCGGGCAGCCTATCGGCCGGAGCCGGCATGATCGGGCCTGCTTGACTTTAGTGTCGGGTCGGGTGATCGGTAGCTTTCGCCGCCGACATGGCGCCGGGTAGGTCGGCCAACACGAGAGCCACGATCTCGCCATCGAGTTCGCCCTTCTGGGCCATTTCCTCCAGCAGGGTGCCGGCGTGCTCCGGCGGGAGCGCCTTGCGAAACGGACGATCCTGCATCATGGCCTGGAACACATCGGCCACGCGCATGATGCGCGCCTCCAGAACCAGCTGTTCGCGCTGGGGCCGGAACGGTTCGCGAGACGTGGCAGGACGCTCCAGGTCATAGGCGATCCAGTCACGGATTTCGTCGAAGCCGGCGACCCGCCTGAGTATCTGGAAGGTCTCGAAGCTGTGTGTCTTCATGATGTGCCGCTCGAACTCATCCAGTGGACCCGGCTTCTCGATGATTTCATCGGGGATGCGCAGCTTGCCAAGATCGTGCAGTAAGCCGGCGATTTCGATCTTGTCGCAGGTCTCGGCATCCAGATGATGGTGCTCGGCAAGCCAGCGGGCGAGCTGGGACACGCCTTGCGAATGGCCCGTCATGTAGGGACTCTTGGCATCGACGATGCGCGAGAACACATGGGCGAGACAACGCAGTTCGCGCATGGGTGTCATGATGGGAGCACTCTGCTTGAGCATCTGGCCCAGGTAGAGATGCACCGATTGTGGTTCGAGATTCAGCCAGAAGGATTCCGGCGCCGAGACGGCAAGGAAATCGACCACCAGGCGAGGTGAAAAATAGGTGTTCACGCGAGCCGTGACGGCCTCGCGGATGGCGAACGCATGCCTGAGCAGGAACTGGCGGTCGGCATAGTAAGGCGCTGCTAGCATGTTGACCCGGTCCGCCAGGAAAATCCGGTTGGCCTGCTCGCGGGTGCGCTGTGGCAGCGACATCTGCTGCAGCCGGTCCCAGCGCGTATGGTGCAGCCGGACCGGCTCGGCCAGGGCCGCCAGCGGTCGCACCTGCCGCAGCAGCGCGGCGCCCAGTTCGCAGTGTTCCTGTACGCCTTCCCAATCGAATTCCTGCAACAGGTGGGCATGGACGTGGGTGGACGACACGCCGATATCGCGCAGCAGGCCGACGTCAAACAGAAAGGTGATGTCGTGCTGGTCCAGCCCTGCCTGCTTGCCGCACTCCGCGGCAATGATGGCAACTCGTTTGCCGCCTGTGACATCGTCCACCCCGACCAGGTCCAGCGTGTCGGACAGGGCATAGATGATCTGCCGCAGGTCGGCCCGGATGCCGGTGCTCTGCCGCCGCGGGGATGGCTCCCGGCCGGCATGTCCAGATGGCGGGCGAAGGCCAGCCTCGGGTTCGTCAACCATCATCCTGACTCGCTGCAAACGACCTGATTGCGGCCCTGCGCCTTGGCGGCATAGAGCGCGTTGTCGGCCCGGCGCGTCAGTTCGTCGATGGCATTGAGATCCCCTCCGCCAGGGGTTGCGGGGAGCGGTCGACCGAACTCATCGACCGTCGAGGGTTGGGGAGGATAGCGGGGGATGCCGCCTCCCACACCGATGCTGACGGTCACCACCGCCGAGGTTTCCGAACGCGCGTGCGGGATCTGCAGTGCCTCAACGGCCTGGCGGATCTTCTCGGCGACCCGCTGGGCCTGTTCTCCCAGGCAGTTGGGCAGGAGTACGGCAAACTCCTCGCCGCCGAAGCGGGCGGCGAGATCGCCGGCGCGCGCGACATTGGCGGCGATGGTTTCGGCGACCCGGCGCAAGGTGTTGTCACCTTCCGGATGGCCGTAAAAATCGTTGTAGGGCTTGAAGAAGTCGATATCGATCATCAGCAGGAACAGGGGGTGCCGATGTCGCATGGCACGGCGCCATTCCTGTTCGAGCTGCTCATCAAGATGGCGCCGGTTGGCGATGCCGGTCAGCGCGTCGCTGCGTGTCAGCCTGCGCAGCATGTCGCTGTTCCGCTTGAGCTCCATCTGGGTTCTGACCCGCGCCCGGATGACCGGCGGGTTCAGCGGCTTGGAGATGAAGTCCACCGCGCCCGCATCCAGGGCCCGCACCTCGCTCTGGGGATCGTTGGCGGCGGTGACGAAGATGACCGGCGTATCCGGATATTCGGCCTTCAGCAGCCGGCACGTGGCGTAGCCGTCGAGTTCCGGCATGTTGGCATCCATCAGTACCAGGTCGGCGACCTCCTCGGACAGGCGCTGCATGGCTTGCTGGCCGCTGGTGGCGAAACGGATCTCGCCCTGGCCTTCGAGCACGTTATGCAGGCTCTGGATGGCCAGCGGATCGTCGTCGACGATCAGGATCTTGGGTGGGCCCTTGTTCATCCGTTTAGTCACCGGGTTCGTATTGTTCCAGCCAGGCGAGCGCCTTGTCGAAATCCAGGGCGGCCACGGACTGATCGAGTTGCCCAATCGATTCGGCATCGTGTCGGTCCCGTAACGCGGGACCGAGGTCAGTGTAGAGCCGGATGGCGGCCAGATCGTGGCGTGACAGCGCCACACGCAGGAATTTTAGCTGCTCGGGCGTGATCCCGCTCGTGTCGGCGGTCGGCGTTGCGGCGTGATGCAGCCAGGGTCTGCTGGCGGCGACCAGGGCGTGCAGGGCCTGGCGGAAGGCATCCAGCTGCGCCGCCAGATCCGCTGGCTGCTGCGGAAGGGTTGCCTCCAGGCGGCGGGCGATCTCCGCCAGTTCCGTGGCGCCGAGATTGCCGGCGTTGCCTCGCAGGTTGTGCAGCCGGCGGGTTGCCGACTCGCGGTCGCCGCGGGCCAGGTCGGCGCGCAACGAGTTGTCCGCGTCCTCGAATTCATCCACGAACAGCCCAAGCATTTTCACAAAGAATGCCGGGTCGTTGCCGGTCGCAAGAGCCGCACGCTGGGCATCGATGCCGGCGATGGACGGCAATGCGTCCCCGGTGACAGGTGGGAGGGGCTCCGGCCGGGCCTCGACCGCTGCGGCTGGAGCTGTCTCGGGGTAATGGGCGAGCAGCGCCCCGATCAACTGCGCGAGGTCGATGGGCTTGGTCAGAAAGCCGTCCATGCCGGCCGCCTCGGCGGCTGTCCGCTCCTCGGCGAGAGCAACGGCCGTGAGCGCGATCACCGGCACCCGACCCAGTCGCGCATCGGCACGGATGGCCCGGGTGGCGCTCAGTCCATCCATCACCGGCATCTGGATGTCCATCAGCACGACATCGAAATCCTCGGGTTTCGCACGCAGCAGGTTCAGCGCTTGCTGGCCATCGCTAGCCAGCATTACCCATGCGCCCTGTTGCCGCAGAACTTTTTCCAGCAGGGTACGGTTCATCGCGCTGTCGTCGACCACCAGCACCCGCAGGCCCTTGAGGCTCGGGTCGAGTATCGGTGCCGGGCTGCTGCTGGGCGTGGCGGCCGCGCACGATCCCGTCGCCAGTTCGAACGGTACCTCGAACCAGAAGGTGCTGCCGGCGCCGATCTGGCTGTCGACACCGATGATACCTCCCATCAATTCCACCAGGTGGCGGCAGATGGCAAGTCCGAGGCCGGTGCCGCCATGGCGCCGGGTAATGCTGCCGTCGGCCTGGGAGAACGGGGAGAATATCCGCGCCTGCACAGGTCTCGCTATGCCGATGCCGGTGTCCCGGACCTCGAATCGCAGGCGTGTCTCCCGGGGCGCATCGCCCGTCGCCCGCACCGCAATCGAAACCTGGCCCCGCTCGGTGAACTTGATGGCATTGCTGACGAGGTTGCCCAGTACCTGTTGCAGGCGCAGGCTGTCGCCGAGCAGCGGTGCCGTCAGGCCGGGCGCGATCTCCAGCTGTAGCTGAAGGCCTTTTTCGTGAGCCTGATCGCGCAGCTGATCCACGAGTCTATGCAGGAGGGCGGCCGGTTCGAAGGGTTGCGACTGTAGCTGGATACGCCCGGCCTCAATGCGGGCGATGTCGAGAATGTCGTCGATGATGCGCAACAGCGCTTCGCCTGCCGCGCGAATCTTGCCCAGGGTTTCGCGCTGGTCGGCGCGCTGGGGATCGTGCTCCAGCAGTTGGGTGAACCCCAGAATCGCGTTCATCGGTGTGCGGATCTCGTGGCTCATGTTGGCCAGGAACTGGCTTTTCGCCGCGCTGGCGATGGCCAGCTGTTCGGTGCGTTCCGCCACCTCGCGTTGCAGCCGGTCGTTCAGTTCCCGGATCAGCTGCTCGCGCTCCTTGCGCGGGCTGATATCGCGCAGCACACAGGTATGGCCGCCGAGGGTCATTTCCAGAGGAAAGGTCGAGCCATCCTTGCGCAGGCCGATGAACTCCACGCCATGCGCCCCCCCGGGCCCGCCTGTCCGGTCCTCGGGCGGCGCGGCCGGATCGCTCGCCAGCAGATCGGCCAGCGGGCGCCCCAGCAGTTCCTCGGCGGTGTAGCCGAACATGTTCGCGGTCGCCGGGTTGCCGAGCACGATGTGTCCCGTATCGTCCGTGGTGACGATGGCGTCGGCGGCATTGTCCATGACCGTACGCAGCTGCTGCTCCAGTATCCGGCGCCGTTGCGCTTCCGCCCGCACGTCGGCCAGGGTCTGTTGATGGCTGGCGATTTCCTCGGTCAGGCGGGCATTGGTGGCCGCCAGCCGGGCGGTACCGGCCAATGCCTTGTCCAGAACCGGCCAGACCAGGATGGCGGTCGCCAGGGATACCAGTGCGGTGAAGGCCTTGATGCCGCCTTCCAGCAGGTAGTCCGGCGACCACAGTGTCCAGATATCCATGGCATGGGTCGCCGCACAGGCGAGGATGAAGGTGGCAAAGAGGATAAAGATGTGCGTGAAGGCGAAATCCCGGCGACGCTGCACGAACAGGCCGAGGGCGATGGGGATGACCACATAGGCCAGGGTGATGAGGCCATCCGCGACGATGTGCAGCGCCATCAGCACGGGATCCCTGAGCAGACAGACGCTATGGGGCAGATAGCCCATCATGTCCGGCATCAGCGTAGTAGGCATGTGAGGCTTCTCCAGACGTGATCGTGACGCCCGTACTCCGCCCGGCCGCAGGTTCCCGAGCCGCATGGAAGCGCGTGTACGCCCGAGCGCGACTGTAGCACAAGGCGCGGGGAAGCGAGCTTGCCTGTCCCCTGGCTTCCGGGGGGATCAGGCGGCAGTCGGGCGATAGGGCGACAGGGCGGCCACCAGTTGGCCGAGGTCGACGGGCTTGGTCAGAAAATCATTGACGCCGGCGTTGAGCGCGGCCTCGCGCTCTTCCGGCAGGACACCCGCAGTCAGGGCGATCACCGGCAGATGGTCGAAGGTTTCATCCTCGCGCAAGGCTCGCGTCGCGGTCAGGCCATCCATGACCGGCATCTGGATATCCATGAGCACCGCATCGAAATCGGTCGGGTTCGCGGTCAGGGTGTCCAGCGCTTCCTGGCCGTTAGTGGCCGATTGCGTTGCGGCACCCTGCAATTTCAGCGCCCTCTCGACCAGCAGCCGGTTCATGGCGTTGTCGTCCACGACCAGCACCCGCAGGCCGTCCAGCCGCGAGGGCTGGTCCTGATCGGCTGACGCCGTGTCGGCAGGCTGCATGGCCGGATTCTGGGTGAACCGCTGGAACGGCAGTTCGAACCAGAAGGTACAGCCCTCGCCGGGCGTGCTGTCCACGCCGATTTCGCCGCCCATCAGGTCCACCAGCCGCCGGCAGATGGCAAGTCCCAGACCGGTGCCGCCGAACCGGCGGGTGATGCTGGTATCGGCCTGCGTGAAGGGCTGGAACAGCCGGGGCATGGTTTCGGGCGCGATGCCGATGCCGGTGTCGGCGACGGTGAAGCGCAGCCGCGCATGGGCCGGCGTCAGCGTGACCGGCGCGACCTGGACGCGGATATGGCCGCGCTCGGTGAACTTGACCGCGTTGCTGGAGAGGTTGATGAGGATCTGCTCCAGCCGCAGGGCATCGCCGAGCACCGGGCCCACGCGTGTCTCCGGCGGGTTGGCGATGAAGGCGAGATTGCGGCTTTCCGCCGGCACGGTCATCAGATTGCGCAACCGTGTCAGCACCGCCTCGACCTCGAAGGGCTTCTTCTCCAGCGACATGCGGCCAGCCTCGATCTTCGAGAAATCGAGGATGTCGTTGATGATATGCAGCAGTGAACCGCCGGCCTCGCGGATGTGCTGCACCAGCTCGCGCTGTTCCGTCGCCAGGGATTCCTGCGCCAGCAGCTGCGCCATGCCCAGGATGGCGTTCATCGGGGTGCGGATTTCATGGCTCATGTGCGCCAGGAACTGCGATTTTGCCGCGCTGGCGGCGGCGAGCTCCGCGGTGCGCTTGGCGACCTTCTGTTCCAGGCTGGCGTTCAGCTCGCGAATGGCCTGCTCGGCGTGCTTGCGCTCGGTGATGTCTTGGTGGGTGCCGATGGCCCGCACCGGCTTGCCGTTATCGTCATGCTTGACGACCTTGCCCCGCCCGAGAATCCAGCGCTGCTCGCCGGTGGCCGTGCGCATGCGGAATTCGGTCTCGTATTGGCCGGATTCCATGAACAGCTCGGCCATTTGCTGGGTGACCCGCGCCCGGTCGCTCGGATGCAGCCGCCGGGTGAAAAGGCTCTCGAACGTGTTTTCGATGTCTCCCGGCTCGAAGCCCAGCATGCGCAGGTAGGCCGGGTTGCAGTAGAACTCGCCGGCATCCGGGCGGTAGTCCCAGAGGCCGTCGCTGGAGGCCTCCATGGCCAGCCGGAAGCGCTCCTCGCTCTCCACCAGCTCCCCGGTGCGGCGCATCAGTTCGGCCGTGCGCTCCTCGACGCGTGCCTCCAGTTCGGTGTTCAGCTGTTCGATGGCGGCCTTGGCCGCCAGCCGCGCGGTGATGTCGCGGCTGATGGCGCAGTTGTATTCGCGGCCCTCGTAGATGATGAGGTTGGCGCTGATCTCGACCGGGATTCTGCGCCCGTCGCGGGTTTTGTGTATCGATTCGAGCAGGATGTGCTGGCGCTGCCGCAGGTCTTCCCAGTGCTCCCGCCACTGCTCCGCGTTGAACAGGGGGTCGATGTCGGTTGCCGAAAGGGTCAGCAGTTCCTCCCGGCTGTAGCCGAGCATCTTGCTGGTCGCGTCGTTGACGTAGACGAAATGACCGTCCGGACGGATCCAGTAGAACGCATCCGGTGATTGCTCGATGGAGAATTGCGTCAGCCGCAGCATCTGCTCGGCGGTCTTGCGTTCGGTGATGTCGCGCGACACACCCAGCAGGCCGATGCAGCGTCCGTCGTCATCGTGCCGGGACGAGGCGGCGACATCGACCCAGATGAAAGTGCCATCCTTGCGGATGATCTCGAGTTCTCCGCGGAAGTCGGCGGACGGTGCTTCCGCGTCGAGCCCGTGGATCAACGCCTGAAAGCGGGTCTGCGAAGCGGTGCAGGTGCCCGGATTCAGGATGTCCAGGATGGCCAGATTCAGGGCTTCGGCCACGCTATATCCGCTGAGTCGTTCGATGGCGGGGCTGACGTAGTTCAGCCGGCCGTCGAGCCCCACGGTCCAGATGACATCGGCCAGGTTGTCCGCCAGCAGCCGATAGTGCTGCTCGCTGCGGCGCAGGGCTTCCTGGGCCCGCGAGCGGTCGATGGCGATGGCGGCGAGATGCGCGCCCTGCGCCAGCAGCTGGAGATCGGAGGCTCCGGGCTTGCGGGGCCGGGCATGGTAGATGGCGAAACTGCCGAGTATGCTGCCGTTGGCCGAGCGTATCGGTTCCGACCAGCAGGCGGCGAGCTGGGCCTTGGCCGCCGCGGCCCGGAACTCGGCGTTCCAGAACGGATGGGTCTGGATGTTCTCGGCGATGCAGCGCTGACGGGTGTAGGTGGCAGTGCCGCAGCTGCCGGCCGTGGGGCCGATGACCAGGCCGTCGACAAGGCTGCTGTAATCCTGCGGCAGGCTCGGCGCAGCGCCGGTCATCAGGCGCTGCCCGGCCGCGTCCAGCAGCATGATGCTGCACCGCACCTCCGGATTGCCGGTTTCGACATCGCGGATGATGGCCTCGAGGATGTCGGGCAGGGGCGCGCCCTGGGCCAGCAGCTCCAGGACGCGGGCACGCGTCAGCTGCTGGTTTTCCGCCCGCTTGCGTTCGGTGATATCCAGCTTGACGGCGACGTGCTGGTAGATTCGGTCGTTTTCGTCCAGAACCGGGCTGATGTGTTCTTCCTCCCAGTAAAGTTCGCCGCTCTTGCGCCGGTTGATGAATTCGCCGGACCAGGTGCGTCCCTGCTTGAGGTTCAGCCAGAGGTCGAGATAGGCGCTCCGGTCCGTCAGTCCGGAGCTGAACATGCTGGGATTGCGCCCCAGGACCTCATCAACGCTGTAGCCCGTGGCCTCGGTGAAACGCGGATTGACATATTCGATGCGATTATCCGGCCCGGTGATGACGATGGACGTCGGGCTTTGCTCGACCGCGGTAGACAGGGTACGCAGCTGATTCTCCGTCTGCCTGGCCTTGCGCGTGATTTCGTTCAGGCGACGGTTGTTGCGAAGGATGTAAAGGAGCTGCGCGCTCAGTGCGACCAGTCCCGCCAGGCTGCTGGCCAGGGTCCAGCGCAAGGCTCGCAGGTGGCCGGTATCCGGTGTGTCCACGTGGAGGAAATCGTCCAGCGGCCAGTCCGCGGGCAGCATGCCGATGCTGGCGTAGGTGTCGGCGATGTGTCGCCAGCGCCCCGGGTTCATGTAGCCCAGCGCGACCAGATCGTTGCGGATCAGGGGACGCATCGCCTCGACCTCGAAACGCAGGTGCTCCCGGTCGTGGCGCTGCGGGTAGCTGGCCAGTATCAGATCGATGATCTCATCGGGATGTGCCAGCGCATATTCCCAGCCGCGCAGGCTGGCATCGCGAAACCCTCGGGCGCGCTCGGGGTGGCGGCGCAGCTCGTGCTCCGAGGTGAACAGGTTGTCGCCGTAGAAATCGATGCCGGCGGCGCGGGGACTGTAGACCTGATACGGGAACCTGGCGCGGTCGAGGAAATAGGGTTCCGTGGTGGAATAGGCCGAGATGGCGTCGGTCTTGCTCCAGATGAGATCGTTGAAGTCGAGGCTATGGGCCTGCCTTTGCAGGCGTTCCAGCGGAATGCCCTCGGATTTCAGGTAGGCCAGCAACTCCTCGGCACCGGGTTCCAGCATCAGTCGCTTGCCCAGCAGGTCGTGCAGGCTCTGGGTTTCGCCGCGGTAGGGCGCCAGCAGAATATAGGGGGAATGCTGGAAGATGACCGCCAGGGTCACCACCGGCTGGCCGGCGTGGCGCGCCAGTATCAGGCTGCTGCTGCCAGTGCCGTAGTTCGCCCGCCCCCGGCTCACCTCGTCGGCGATATCCAGCCCGGGCATGGCTTCCCGGATGGTCACATCCAGGCCGGCTGCCTGGTAGTAACCCTTGGCCTTGGCGGCGTAGTAACCGGCAAACTGGAAGCTGTGGGTCCATTTCAGCTGCAGGGTAACGGGTTCCAGGGCGTCTGCTGGCAGGGCGAAGCTCAGCAGCAACAGGTACCGACAACCCACCAGACAACTCAGCAGTCGTTCGCGCCAGCGACGGAGAGAGTTCATGGTGGTGGCTGTATTACCAAACTAAGCAAACAGCATAATCTATCTGGTTTTGAGTGGCGTGACACAAACCCCGGGTGAAAACCCGGCCCGGCGCCGGTTCGAGAGGTGCCTGAACCGGTGGATGGCAGATGCCGCGGGGCGGGCGCTGCCCGGCCTGTACGGCTGGTCGGGACGGGGGATGGGCAAGAGGAGCGGCCATGCCGGGCCGGTGACCGATCCGGAGGCCGAAAGCGGTAACGAGCCGACATGACAGGTCATGTCGGCTCGTTGCCGGCTGCTTGGCGAATCCGGGGTGTTATTGCTTCTGGAAGCGGTTGATGGTCACATTGGCCGTGCCGATGGGAATGCCTTCCTTGAAGGCTTCGACGCTGAACAGGTTGTTGAGCGCATCGGCGGCGGCGGCGGTCAGGGTCAGACCGACGTTGTTGACACGGATTCTGCCCTTGCCAAGGTCGGCGCCCAGCCCGCCGAGATCCAGATCGAACAGCGGCACACGGCCGATGAGGCTGCCGTTGGCAATGACCAGCCCCGTCAATACCGGACTTTCCTGGGTCGTGTCGATGATGAAGCTGGACAGGATGATGCGGGTACCGCCGGCGGTCAGGCTGAGGCCGCCTGAGTGGTCGACTTCGGCCGAGGGCAGCTGGATCGCGCCGGTGGTCACGGGAAAGGAGGCGACGCCACTGGCGCGAAGAGTCGCGGGTTTGATCGCACCCGGCCGGACGTTGAGGGATTCCAGGGCGAGCACCAGCTCGCTCGATAGGGTGACCCGGGTCTGGCCAGCCAGGGGGATGTAGGTTTCGGCTGCGGTAGCGGTAATGGTCGGCAGGGTCAGCGCGCTGCCGAGCAGGAGAATACCGATGGATTGTTTCAGGTTCATGGCTGGATTCCTCGAGGATTTTGGGTTGCCGTAATGGGTCTTGTCTTGCGACCTTTACCTGCCAAGAATCATGCCGATCCAGATAAAATAAGCGGAATCAAAGGGTTGTTGTCACTGTTGGGGAGGCTGTCAGTCAGCCTGACACGGTCCTGACCAGGTTTGGCACAGTCCTGTTTGTGTCAGGGCTGTATCATTGAGACGGTTTGCAGCGGGTAGTCCGATACTGATGGCTGGGGGGATGCGATGATTTCTGAAACGCCGCCGGCGGGGTCGGAGTGGCTGACCATTCTGACGACCGCTATCGACCAGGCTTTCAATGCGGTCGTCATCACGGACGCCGTGCTGGATGGCGGGGGGCCGCACATTCTCTATGCCAATCCGGCGTTTTGCCGCATGACAGGCTATGCCCGGGAGGAGCTGCAGGGGGTCTCGCCACGTATCCTGCAGGGCGAGAGAACCGATCCGGCGGTAATTGCCGAGCTGCGCCAGTGCCTGCGGGATGGTCGACTGTTCTCGGGATCGACCTACAACTACCGCAAGGATGGCAGTCCCTACATCGTCGGCTGGAGCATCTCGCCGATACGCAACGAAGCCGGGCTGATTACCCATTACGTCTCCCTGCAGCAGGACATTACCGAGAAGGTGAAGGCCAGCGAGGCGCTGGAACGGCTGGCCGAGGCCTTGCGTCGCAGCCGGGATGATGCCATCGCGATACTCAACAGTTTTCCCACGGCGACACTGATCATCGAAGCGGACGGCACGCTGGGATTCTGCAGCCCCAACGGCGCCAGCATGCTGGACCTCGTGGTCGCCGACAGCCTGGGCCGGCCCTGGGACGCGGTGTTGCCACTGGAACCGGCCGGACGGCAGGCGTTGGCGAAATCTCTGCGGACGCCCGAGCCGGAACGGCAACGGCAAACCCTGGCCTGCCGGGGCGATGCCGGGCCGCGCTGGGTGTCCTGCTGGATCAAGGACGATCCCCGCGACGCCGACCGGCGGCTGGTCTTCCTGGAGGACGAAACCGAGCTGCAGCGCTTGCGCCAGCAAGTGGAGACCCAGCGCTATGCCGGACTCATTGGCGAGAGCGAAGCCATGCAGATGCTATATCGCCAGATTGGCGATGTCGCCCGCGGCAACTGGACCGTGCTGATCGAAGGCGAGACCGGTACCGGCAAGGAACTGGTGGCGCGGGCCATCCACAAGGCCAGCCCGCGCCGGCAGGGCCCCTTCATCGCCGTCAACTCGGCCGGCCTCAGCGAATCCCTGATGACCAGTCAGCTGTTCGGCCACCGCAAGGGCGCCTTTACCGGGGCGGTCACCGATCACAAGGGGCTGTTCGAGGCAGCGGCGGGCGGCACGATTTTCCTCGACGAAATCGGCGACATGCCGCTGGCGATTCAGGCCGCGCTGCTCAGGGTGCTGCAGGAGAGCGAGGTGACACGGGTGGGGGAAACCCAGGCGCGGCCGATCGATGTCCGCGTCATCGCCGCCACCCACCGTCATCTGGTCGACGAGGTCGCCGCCGGCCGTTTCCGCGAGGATCTGCTGTACCGTTTTCGGGTGGCGCGCATCCAGATACCGCCGCTGCGGCAACGCAAGACGGATATCCCGCTGCTGGCCATGCACTTCCTGCAGGTGGCGGGCACCATGGCCGGCAAGTCGCTGACGGGTCTGAGCCCCGGAGCGATGCGCCGCCTGCTCTCGCATGAATGGCCGGGCAACGTGCGCGAATTGCGTGCTGCCATGGATTTTGCCGCCATCTATGCCCACGGGCCGCGGCTGGAAGCCGCCGATTTGCCACCTGAAATCCAGACGGCCGGCGGGAGCCGGCCGCCCGGGGAAGTGTTGGGCGAGGCCGGTACGGTGGCGGATGAATCCGCCCGTATCCAGGCGGCCTTGACGCATTGCCGCGGCAACCGCACGCAGGCGGCGCACCTGCTCGGCATGAGCCGCTCGACCTTCTATCGGCGCCTGCGCGAGCTACGGCTGGATGTGGATGGCTAGGGCGGCCAGCAGGCCATGCTCTCAGGCGCCTATTCGTTCGCCTGGCCGGATGCCGCCCGCAGGGCGGGGAGCAGCGTGTCCAAACAAGCCGCCAGCGCGGCCACCGCTTCGGCGGGAGATTGTCCTTGCCTGAGGGCTGCTTCCAGTGTGGCCGCCTGTCGGGACAGGGCCTCCAGCCCCAGGTTGGCGGCGGTGCCTTTCAGTCCGTGCATTTGCCGCGCCAGATTGTCGATATCGCCTGTGGCCAGCGCGCTGGCGGTTTCGGTAGGCAGGTTGGCATACTGGGCCGCGAACTCGCCGAGCAGTTCGGCCAGCATGGCGCGGTCACCGCCCAGCAGGGCCAGCACCGGCTCGAAGTTGACACCAGGGAGCGTATCCAGATCCCCGGTGGTGGCTGGGGGGGGCGTCGGGTCGGAATGCGACATGGGATGATCTCCGTCTGGAGGATGGCCGAGTGCCGTTGACTGGGTTGTCTGTGGTGTTGCGGCGCCACCGCCTGGCCGGACTGGTCGGGCGGTGGCAGCGCGCTGCCTTACTTGACCCGGATGAGTTCCTTGCCTTCGCTGTCGAAATGGCAGATGCCGCCGACGAAATAGCCGCACTCGGGCGATTGCTCGACCTTGGCGCCCTCGGCGCCGAGCGTGATCTTCAGCGAGCAGTGGCGGGCTTCGCCCTCGATCTGCCGGCGCAGGGTGATCTCGTTGTCGCCGGTGGACTTGGCGTCGCCGCTGACCTCGGCCGAACAGGGCTTGCGGTCGGCCTCGGCCGGGCCGTTGGGCTCGAAGTCGACATCCATGCTGGCGTTGATGTCGTCACCGATACGGGTGATCTTCAGGTGCTGCACATGGTTGCCGTCACGCCGCACGTAATGCTCCGTGCCGGCGAGCGCGGCACTGGAAACCCACAGGGCAAGGGTAGCTAACAGGATTTTCTTCATGGTGGACCTCATGAGTGGGTGGGGTAGGCCCGGCTGTTCGGCCGGGCGCCGGGCCTAGTCGCGCAGCAGTTCGTTGATGCCGACCTTGCCGCGGGTCTTTTCGTCGACCTGCTTGATGATGACCGCGCAGTAGAGGCTGTGGCTGCCGTCCTTGGCCGGCAGGTTACCGGAGACCACCACCGACCCCGCGGGGATGCGGCCATAGGTGATCTCGCCGGTCATGCGGTTGTAGATCTTGGTGCTCTGGCCGATGTAGACGCCCATGGAAATCACCGAACCTTCCTCGACCACCACGCCTTCGACCACCTCCGAGCGGGCGCCGATGAAGCAGTTGTCCTCGATGATGGTGGGGCCGGCCTGCAAGGGTTCCAGCACGCCGCCGATGCCGACGCCGCCGGACAGGTGGACGTTCTTGCCGATCTGGGCGCAGGAACCGACCGTGGCCCAGGTGTCGACCATGGTGCCGGCGTCGACATAGGCGCCGATGTTGACGAAGGACGGCATCAGCACCACGCCGGGCGCGACGTAGGCCCCGCGACGCACGGCGGCGGGCGGCACCACGCGCACGCCGCCGGCGGCGAACTGTTCGGGCGAGTAGCTGCCGAACTTGGGCTCGACCTTGTCGAAATACTTGGTCTCGCCACCGTCCATCACGCGGTTGTCGGTGACCCGGAAGGACAGCAGCACGGCCTTCTTCAGCCACTGGTTGACTACCCACTGGCCGTCCTTCTTCTCGGCCACGCGGGCCTGGCCGCTGTCGAGCAGGCGCAGGGATTCCAGAATGGCCTCGCGGACCTCGGCGGAGACGTTGGCGGGATTGATGCTGGCGCGATCGTCGAACGCGGCGTTGATGATGTTTTCGAGTGACATGCGCTTGTGGTTGTGCGGATTTAGGATTGAAGGAAGTCGCGGATGCGTTCGGCGGCGTCCACGCAGGCATCCAGCGGGGCGACCAGCGCCATGCGGACATGGCCGCGGCCGGGATTGATGCCGAACTGGTCGCGCGACAGGTAGCTGCCGGGCAGCACGGTCACATTCGTTTGTGCGTACAGTTCGCGGGCAAAGTCCTGGTCGTCGGCCGGGGTGCGGGGCCAGAGATAGAAACCGGCCGCTGGGACCGTGAACGCCAGCACACCGGCGAGAATGGTCTGAACGGCCGCGAACTTCTCGCGGTACAGCGCCCGGTTGGCGACGACGTGCGCCTCGTCGCGCCAGGCCGCCAGGCTGGCCTGCTGCACCGGCAGCGAGAGCGCGCAACCGTGGTAGGTCCGGTAGCGCAGGAAGCGGGCGAGGATATCCGCATCGCCGGCCACGAAACCGGAACGCAAGCCCGGCGCATTGGACCGCTTGGACAGGCTGTGGAAGACGACGCAGCGACGGAAGGTCGTGTTGCCCATGGCCCAGGCGGTTTGCAGCAGGCCCGGCGGCGGTTGGGCTTCGTCGTTGTAGAGCTCGGAATAGCACTCGTCGGACGCGATGACGAAGTCGTGGCGCTCCGCCAGCTCGATCAACTGCCGCTGCCGGTCGGCAGGCATGACCGCGCCGCTGGGATTGCCGGGCGAGCAGATGTAGATAAGCTGGCAACGACGCCAGATATCCTCGGGCACGCTGTCGATATCCGGCAGGTAGCCGGCTTCGGCCGTGGTGTTGAGGAAATAGGGCTGGGCGCCCGCCAGCAGGGCCGCACCCTCGTAGATCTGGTAGAACGGGTTCGGCATCAGCACCAGGGGGTTCCGGCCGGGATCGACCACCGCCTGGGCGAAGGCGAACAGCGCTTCGCGGGTGCCATTGCAGGGCAGCACCTGACGGCCGGGATCGACGCTGCCGGCGGGCAGGTGGAACCGCCGTTCCAGCCAGGCGGCGATGCCTTCCCGCAATGCGGGCAATCCCTGGGTGGCGGGGTAACGGGTCAGCTCGGCCAGATGTTCGCTCAGGGTGGCCCCGATGAAGGCCGGTGTTGGATGTTGCGGTTCCCCGATCGAGAGTGCGATCGGCGAGCGGTCAGGTGGCGGTGCAATACCCTGTTTCAAGCGGGCCAGCTTCTCGAAGGGATAGGGCTGGAGCGTATCGAGCAGGGGGTTCATCGCGGGTGGGTCGATTCCGGTAGCCTTCGGGCAAGCCGGGCATTATAGGGGAATGGCGTAACGGGGCAAAATCGATGCCGCCCACGCCACGGCGCCGGCAGGAGCGGGGGTGTTCCGCCGGTTCGTCCCGTGGCCGCGGGATGCCGGGCACGGGTCTCAGGCCTGCCCCAGACGCGACAGCAGGAAGGGAATGACCTCCTCGACGGCGATTTCGAGCGCTTCCGCATCGCGGCGGCCCTTGTATTCGGCGCGGCCCGCCTCCAGCAGGCGCTCGCTCAGGACGATCCGGTGCGGGATGCCGACCAGTTCCATGTCGGCGAACATCACGCCCGGCCGCGCCTTGCGGTCGTCGAACAGCACGTCGATACCGGCGGCGCGCATGGTTTCGTAGAGATGTTCCGCGGTCGCCTGGAGTTTCTCCGAGGTCTGCATGTTGATCGGTGTCAGCGCCACCTGGAACGGCGCCAGCGCCTCCGGCCAGATGATGCCGCGCGCATCGTGGTTCTGTTCGATGGCCGCCGCGACCACGCGCGACACGCCGATGCCGTAGCAGCCCATGATCAGCACCTGACTGCGCCCTTCCTCGTTCAGCACCGTGGCCTGCATCGCCTCGCTGTACTTGGTGCCGAGCTGGAAGATGTGGCCGACCTCGATGCCGCGGGCAATGCGGAGCGCACCCTTGCCGTCCGGACTGGGATCGCCCTCGACCGCCAGACGCAGGTCGGCCACGTCGGGCCGGGGCAGGTCGCGCTCCCAGTTGACGCCGGTCAGGTGCCGGCCGTCGCTGTTGGCGCCGCAGACGAAGTTGACCAGCGCCGCCGCGCTGCGGTCGGCGATCAGCGTGGCCTTGAGGTCGATCGGGCCGACCGAGCCCGGCGCGCAGCCGGCGGCGGCGCGGACCTCCTCGTCGCTGGCGAACTGGAGCGGCGTGGCCACGGCCGGGTGCTTGGTCGCCTTGATCGGATTCAGCTCGTGATCGCCGCGCAGCAGCAGGGCGACGACGCCTCCGTCCGTCCCCCGCACCAGCAGGGTCTTGAGGATGCGGCTGGGGTCCACCCTGAGGAAGGCGCTGACCTCCTCGATGCTGTGCTGGCCGGGCGTGTCGACCGTGGCGAGAACCTGCGGCTCCTCGGCGGGTACGCCGAGAGCGGCGGCCTCGGCCATTTCGATGTTGGCGGCGTAGTCACTCTGGTTGGAGAAGGCGATGGCGTCCTCGCCGGAATCGGCCAGCACATGGAATTCGTGCGAGAGACTGCCGCCGATGGCGCCGGTGTCGGCCAGCACGGCGCGGAATTCCAGTCCCAGCCGCTCGAAGATGCGGCTGTAGGCGGCGTACATGACCTCGTAGGTTTCATGCAGGGATTCCTGGGTCATATGGAAGGAGTAGGCATCCTTCATCAGGAACTCGCGGGCCCGCATCACGCCGAAGCGTGGGCGGATTTCGTCGCGGAACTTGCTCTGGATCTGATAGTAGCTGACCGGGACCTGCTTGTAGCTCTTGATTTCGTTCCGCACCAGATCGGTGATGATTTCCTCGTGGGTGGGGCCGAGGCAGAAGTCGCGCTGATGGCGATCCCGGAACCGGCACAGCTCCGGTCCGAACACCTCCCAGCGGCCCGAGTCCTGCCACAGTTCCGCCGGTTGCACGGCGGGCATCAGCACTTCCAGGGCGCCGGCACGCTCCATCTCCTCGCGCACCACCGTCTCCACCTTGCGCAGCACCCTCAGACCCAGTGGCAGCCAGTTGTAGAGGCCGGCCGCCAGCTTGCGGATCAGGCCGGCGCGGATCATCAGCTGATGGCTGATGATCTCGGCATCGGCAGGGGTTTCCTTGACGGTGTTGAGCGGGAATCGGCTGGTGCGCATGTGGGCAGAGGGGGCGGGGTCGAAAAGATGGCCATTGTAGCCGGTTTGCCTGGCCTGCGGGGCTCCCGGGGACTGCCCACCCGGAGCGGGTGGAGGCGCCTGCCATCCGTCTGGCCGGGATGCCGCGCGCGTGTATGATAGCTACCCATGTGGATACAGAAGACGTTGACCCTGAAGCCGCGGCCACGCGGGTTCCATCTGGTGACCCAGGAGCTGCTCGGGCAGTTACCGGAACTCGGCCGGATTCGCGTCGGCCTGGCGCATTTCTTCATCCAGCACACCTCCGCGTCGCTGACGCTCAACGAGAATGCCGATCCCGATGTCCGCCGCGATCTGGAGGCGCATCTGCGGCAGCTGGCACCGGATGCCGCGGCGCACTATGTGCATGTCCTGGAGGGCCCGGACGATATGCCCGCTCATATCAAGGCCAGCCTGATGGGGGCCAGCGTCAGCGTGCCGATCACTGACGGGCGCCTGGGCATGGGCATCTGGCAGGGCATCTATCTCGGCGAGCATCGCAACCATGGCGGTCCGCGCCAGGTGGTCGCGACGCTCCAGGGCGAGGCTCGTGAGGCCTGAGTCCGTCGGTATCGCCGTTTGCAACTCCCGCAACCTTCGGAGCCACCATGAACAAGCGCCTGTCCATATTGCTGCTGGGGCTGGTCGCCCCCGCATTCGCTGCCCCGCCGGCCCCGGTCGAGATGACGGTCTACCGCAGCCCCACCTGCGGTTGCTGTGGCAAGTGGGTGGCGCACATGCGGCAGAACGGTTTCGCCGTGCAGGACATCCAGACCGAGGCCATGGACGACATCAAGCGGCGATACGGTGTCCCGACGACGCTGCAATCCTGTCACACCGCCCTGGTGGGCGGCTACGTGGTGGAGGGGCATGTGCCCGCCGCGGATGTCAGGGCACTGCTCGACGGCCGGCCGGCGGTAGTCGGCCTCAGTGTCCCGGGGATGCCGGCCGGCACGCCGGGCATGGAGATGGGCGCGCGCAAGGACCCCTACGCGGTGGTGCAGTTCGACCGCAGCGGCCAGGCAAGCGTCTTTCGCGATCACCGCGCTCCCTAGCGAGGCGGGCGGGGGGCTTCGTCCGATGGTGTCCGTTCACGTTCAGGAGAATCCAGCATGCTGCTAGCCGGCGACGTGGGTGGCACCAAGACCATCCTGGCCCAGTACGAAAAGACGACCGACGGTCTCGAGCGGGTGCGCGAGCGGCTGTTCCCCAGTGCCGACTATGCCTCGCTGGACGAGGTCGTCGCCGAGTTCCTCAGCGATCAGAGTGTTCCCCTGGAGGCTGCCTGTTTTGGCGTGGCCGGCCCGGTATTCGACGGTGCCTCGCGCATCACCAATCTGCCGTGGCTGATCGAGGAGCGCTCCCTAACGGTCACGACCGGCGTCCAGCGGGTCAAGCTCCTCAACGACCTGCAGGCGATGTCGCTGGGGCTGCTGCGGCTGGGTCCGGAAGAGTGGCTGGAGCTGAATCCGAATGCCGAGCCGGCCACCGGCAACCGTGCCGTGCTGGCTGCCGGCACCGGTCTTGGCGAGGCCATCCTTTACTGGGACGGCATGAACTATCACCCCATTGCCACCGAGGGGGGGCACAGCGATTTTGCGCCCAATGACGAACTGGAGGATGGCCTGCTGGCCTATCTGCGCCGGCAGTTCGGCGGCCATGTCAGTTGCGAGCGCATTCTCTCGGGCGCCGGCATCGCGCAGGTCTATGCCTATCTGCGCGAGATCGGTCACGAACCTGAATCCCCGGCGCTGGCCCGGGCGCTGGCGACGAGCGATGATCCGGCACGGGAGATCAGCCAGCATGCGCAGGCCTGCCAGGATCCCCTGGCCCGCGCGGCCCTGCATCGTTTCGCCAGGATCTATGGCGCCGAGGCCGGCAATCTGGCGCTCAAGAGTCTGGCCCGCGGCGGGGTGCTGATCGGGGGCGGTATCGCGCCCAAGATTCTCAACGCTCTGGTGGAGAACCATGCCTTCATGGAGGGATTTTGCGCCAAGGGGCGCTTCGCCGATTTCCTCCGCCATATCCCCGTGCGCGTGGCGCTCAATCCCAACACCGCGCTGCTCGGCGCGGCGGACTATGCGGCGCGCTGTCTTCTGTAAGGGGCCCCGCCGGGCGGACGGCCCGGCATGAGCGGTCGGGAAGCGGCGCTGGCCACCGAGCGCGAGCGACTGGTCGAGGAGATTCAGGCCGAGATTCGCGCCACCGCCGCCCAGACCGGCATCGAGCGACTGGGGACACGGGTGCTCGATGCCTTGCGGCGGGTGCCGAGGCACCGCTTCGTGGCCGCCGGGCTGGAATCCGTGGCCTATGTCAATGCGCCCCTGTCGATCGGGCATGGACAGACGGTCTCGCAGCCCTACATCGTTGCCCTGATGACCGCCCTGGCCGGGCTGGAAAGCGGCGCCCGGGTGCTGGAGATCGGTACCGGGTCCGGCTACCAGGCTGCCGTGCTGGCCGAGATCGCCCGCGAGGTCTACTCCATCGAGCGGGTGGAGGACCTTGCCGAGACGGCGGCCCGGCGCCTCGGGGCGCTCGGCTATGCGAACGTGCAGGTCCGCTGCGGCGACGGTTTCGCCGGTTGGTCCGAGCAGGCGCCTTTCGACGCCATTCTGGTGACGGCCGCCACCGACGCCCCACCACCACCCCTGCTGGCGCAGCTCAGGCCGGGCGGCCGACTGGTGATTCCCCTCGGCGAGGCCGGCGATGGCCAGGAATTGACGGTGGTCACCCGCGAGCCGGGTGGCGGTTTCGCCAGCCGGAGTGCTCTGGCGGTCCGGTTCGTGCCTTTCGTGCGGGATGCCTCGGCCTGATCCGATGGCCCTCCGAAGGGGGAGGTGTGGCGGGCGGTCGGCGCAATTTCGCTATAATCGGTGGCTTTCTCCTCCTTCTCGCCTACCGGAGCGGCCTGCGTGACGCTACAACAACGCGATGTTTCCACCTTCCAGGGGTTGATCCTGGCGCTGCAGGACTACTGGGCAGCGCAGGGCTGCGTGATTCTGCAACCGCTGGATCTCGAAGTCGGCGCCGGCACCTTCCACCCTGCCACCTTTCTGCGGTCCATCGGGCCGGAGCCATGGAACACGGCCTATGTGCAGCCCTCGCGTCGTCCGACCGACGGCCGCTATGGCGAAAATCCCAACCGTCTGCAGCATTACTACCAGTTCCAGGTGATCATGAAGCCCTCGCCGGCGGACTTCCAGGAACTGTACCTGGGGTCGCTGCAATATCTGGGCTTCGATCTCGGCGAACATGACATCCGCTTCGTCGAGGACAACTGGGAATCGCCGACCCTGGGCGCCTGGGGGCTGGGCTGGGAGGTCTGGCTGAACGGCATGGAGGTGACGCAGTTCACCTACTTCCAGCAGGTGGGAGGGCTCGATTGCCGGCCGGTAAGCGGCGAGATCACCTATGGTCTCGAACGCATCGCCATGTACTTGCAGGCCAGGGAGAGCGTGTTCGACCTGATCTGGGCGCGCGGCCCGCAGGGCGCGGTGACCTATGGCGACGTCTATCATCAGAACGAGGTGGAAATGTCGGCCTTCAACTTCGAGCATGCCGATACCGCCTTCCTGTTCAACGCCTTCGATGCCTACGAGCAGGATTGCCGACGCCTGATCGAGCTGGATCTGCCGTTGCCGGCCTACGAGATGGTGCTGAAGGCTTCCCACGCCTTCAATCTGCTGGATGCGCGCAAGGCCATTTCGGTCACCGAGCGCCAGCGCTTCATCCTGCGCGTCCGCGAGCTGGCCAAGGCAGTGGCCGAGGCCTATTACCAGCGTCGCGAGCGTCTGGGGTTCCCGATGCTGAACCGGGGAGGCAAGGCCCATGGCTGAGGTCCGCGACCTGTTGTTCGAGCTCGGCACCGAGGAGTTGCCGCCCAAATCCCTGTTGACCCTGAGTCGTGCCCTGCAAGCGCAGGTCGAGGCCGGGCTGGGCAAGGCCGGTCTGACGTTTGCCGACATCGAGTCCTATGCCACGCCGCGCCGCCTGGCCCTGATCGTCCGGTGCCTGGATGTTGCGCAGCCGGATCAGGAAATCGAGCGGCGCGGCCCGGCGGCGCAGGCGGCGTATCAGCCGGACGGCTCGCCGTCCAGGGCGCTGGAAGGTTTCCTGCGCAGTTGCAACGCCACCGCCGAGCAACTCATCACCCTGGAAACCGACAAGGGCGCCTGGGTAGCGGTGCGACAGACCGTCAAGGGGATGCGCACGGCCGAGAGGGTGCCGGATATCCTGCGCCAGGCGCTGGCCGGCTTGCCCATCGCCAAGCGCATGCGCTGGGGCGACGGCACGGCGGAGTTCGTGCGACCGGTGCACTGGGTCGTGCTGCTGTTCGGCGACGAGGTGATCGAGGCGGACATCCTCGGCATCCCGACCGGCCGGACCAGCCGTGGCCATCGTTTCCATGGCCAGGGATCGATCACCCTGGCGTCGCCGGCCGACTATGCCGCCACACTCGAACGCGATGGCCGGGTGCTGGCCGATTTCGCGACGCGCCAGCGCAAGATCCGGGCCCTCGCCGAGGCGGCGGCAGCCAGCGTCAATGGCCGGGCCGTCATCGATGACGACCTGCTGGACGAGGTGACGGCGCTGGTCGAGTGGCCGGTTCCCGTGCTTGGCGGCATCGAGGCGCGCTATCTGGAGCTGCCGGCCGAGGTGCTCATCACCACCATCCAGAACAACCAGAAGTATTTCCCGGTCAAGGACGCCCAGGGCCGCCTGCTGCCGTATTTCATCACCTTCAGCAATCTGGACAGCACCCGGCCCGATACGGTGCGCGAGGGCAACGAGCGCGTGGTGCGGCCACGCCTCGCGGATGCCGAGTTCTTCTGGAATCTGGACCGCAGGCGCACCCTGGAAAGCCGCGTCGAGGAGCTGGGCCAGGTGACCTTCCAGAAGACCCTGGGGTCGCTGCTCGACAAGAATGAGCGTGTCCGTCACCTGGCGCAGATCATTGCCGAGCGGCTCGGTTTCGACGGCGCGGCCGCCGATCGCGCGGCCAGGCTGGCCAAGGCCGATCTGCTGACCGCCATGGTCGGCGAATTTCCCGAACTGCAGGGCATCATGGGCCGCTACTACGCACTGGCGGAGGGCGAGCCCGTGGCGATCGCGATGGCGATCGAAGAGCAATATCTGCCCAGGGTCTCGGGCGGGGCACTGCCTGAAACCGATACCGGCCGGGTGCTGGCGCTGGCCGAGAAGCTCGATACGCTCGCCGGCATCTTCAGTGCCGGTCTGATCCCGACCGGCGACAAGGATCCCTATGCCTTGCGGCGTGCCGCCCTCGGCGCGATCCGCATCATCATCGAGTCCGGTCTGGAACTGGATGTGCCGGAACTGCTCGATGCCGCGCTGGGGCAATTCCGGCACGCGTTCGATGCCGGCAAGACCCGTGAACTGGTGCATAACTTCATGCTCGAGCGCCTGCGCGGCTACTGTCTGGACCGCGGTTACCGGCCGGACGAGTTCGAGGCGGTGCTTGCCGTTTGGCCGGCCAGCCTGGTCGACTTCGAGCGCCGTCTTGGTGCCGTGCGGGCATTCCGGCATCTGCCGGAGGCCGAGAGTCTCGCCGCCGCCAACAAGCGTATCCGCAACATCCTGCGCAAGGCCGGGGAGGCGGTGGTCGCCAATGTCGATGACGCCGGGCTGAGCGAACCCGCCGAGAAGGCACTGCTTGAGGCGGTGCGCGATGCACGGGAAAGCACCCTGCCGATGCTGCAACAGGGCGACTATGCGGCTGCTCTGCGCCGGCTGGCGCAGCTGCGCGCGTGCGTGGATGGTTTCTTCGATACCGTCATGGTCATGGCCGAGGATGCCGCCCTGCGCCGCAACCGGCTGGGATTGCTGGCAATCGTCGAGGGGCTGTTCCTCGACATTGCCGACATTTCCAGGTTGCAGGGCTGATGGTCCTGTCTGGCTGACGACATGCGCTTCGTCATCCTGGACCGCGACGGGGTCATCAACGAGGATTCCGACGCCTTCATCAAGGCGCCGGAGGAATGGGTGCCCATCCCCGGTAGCCTCGAGGCCATCGAGCTGCTGACGCTGAGGGGCTACCGGATCGTTGTGCTGACCAATCAGTCAGGCATCGCCCGTGGCTATTTCGACGAGGCGATGCTGGAGCGTATCCATGCACGCATGCTGGCGGCGGTCGAGGCGCGTGGCGGCCGGATCGAGGCCATTTTTCATTGCCCGCATGGCCCCGAGGATTTCTGCGCCTGCCGCAAGCCGCGGCCGGGGCTCTTCCAGCAGTTTGCCGAGCGCTTTGGTGTCGAGCTGACCGGCATCCCGGCGGTTGGCGATTCCTTCCGCGACCTCGAGGCCGCCCGTGCGGTCGGGGCGGCGCCGATCCTGGTCGAGACCGGCAAGGGCGAGAGGACGCTGGCACGCTACCCCGATCTCGACCTGCCGATCTGTTCCAATCTCTACGAAGCCGCCCAGTACATTCTTCACCATGGTTAACCCGCTGGTTGTCCTGCGTTCCGCCGTCTACCTCACGGGACAGGTGCTGTCGACCCTGATTCTCGGACCGGTCATGCTGCTGCTGTCGCCCTGGCCTTTCGCAACCCGCTATGCGGCGGCCAATCGCTGGGTGCGCTGGAACCTGTGGCTGTTGCGCACGGTGTGCGGCCTGAGCTACCGCGTCACCGGCGCCGAGCATATTCCGGCGGAGGGCAGCGGCCTGATACTTTGCAAGCACCAGTCCGCTTTCGAGACCCTCGCGTTGCAGGTCATCTTTCCGCCGGTGGTGTTCATTCTCAAGCAGGAATTGCTGCGTATTCCGGTCTGGGGCTGGGCAATGGCGACCCTGGAACCCATTGCCATCGATCGGCAGGCCAGATCGGTCGCGCTCAAGCAGATCCTCCGGGATGGCGTGAAGCGGATCGCGACCGGACGCTGGGTCGTACTGTTCCCGGAAGGTACCCGGGTCGCGCCCGGTCAGCGCGGCAGGTTCGGTTCCAGTGGCGGCTTGCTGGCCCAGCGCGCGCGCTGCCCGGTGATTCCGGTCGCCCACAACGCCGGAGAGTTCTGGGGCAGGAACGGGTTCCTCAAGTATCCCGGTGTCATCGAATTCCGGGTGGGGCCGGCGATCCACGGCGCCGACTTGACCGCGACCGAGATCAATGCCGCAGCAGAGTCCTGGATCGAGTCGGAAATGGCCAGGATCTCCGGACAGGGACCTCGTTTCCCGGGCCGGGACGATGGCATTCCGGTGGGTCGATAGCCCATTCCCCATGGCCATGACAACCCAGCCAAATACTCGGAAATTAGGGTCATCATCGAATCCTGATGATTCTCAATTGCCTGATTTTACTATGGAAAATCGCGGGTCCCGGTCAGGGGGGCAGGCGTCAGGGAAAAAAGCTGGACACCCCTCGTTTTTTGATTAGACTTGCCCGCTGTCCCGGCCGGGTGGGCGCAAAGAGGCTGACCCGGGCTGGAGAATGAAGAGGAGGAGATGCCCTGAGGGGCCATAACAATAACAACGGCACTGGCCATGGTCGCGATGCTGTCTGCTTGGGACCATTCTGGATAACAACAATAAAAAACGCCTGCGATAGCAGGCTTTTTTTTGCCTGCCGACGCCAGGCAAAAAAAAGCGACCACGAGGGTCGCCGAAGGAGGAGAACTGCCGAAAGTACGTAGTGACTGAGTCGAGCGCGTCGTCGGTGTTCCGTTGAGGTTGGATATAAGTTTTACACGGAAGTGCCCGCAGTTCTAATCAGGAATGCTTATGATACGGATAGGCGTTGCTTAATGGAATTCTGCTAGGGCGCGGCTGGCCGGGGCGGGGTTCGACTTTCACGGGGCGCCAAATTATCATAGCCAGACCTTGCAGGGCCTGGTGGCCCCACCGTCTGTCCGAGTCTCCATGGAACCCTCGCTTTCCGAACTGTTGCTGCCCGGTCTCAAGCTGATGCTGGTCGGTATGGGTATCGTTTTCCTGTTTCTCTCGCTGCTGGTCTGGGTCATCGGCGCCACGGCCCGGCTGGTCAAGTCCAGCGATCAGGCTCAGCCGGTTGCCCAGCGCGTTCCGGCAGGCGCCGAGGCTGACGAGGCCGAGCGGGTTGCGGTGATCGCGGCCGCGCTCCGGTTGTCCCGTGGTTTGCGGAGACATTGAGCGTCCCGACCCGCCCTGCCCAACACAGAAGGATTCAATCATGGCCAAACCCCTGGGTATCACCGATGTCGTCCTACGCGATGCGCACCAGTCGCTGCTGGCAACGCGCCTGCGCATCGATGACATGCTGCCGATCTGCAGCAAGCTCGACAAAGTCGGCTTCTGGTCGCTGGAGAGCTGGGGCGGAGCAACCTTCGATGCCTGCATCCGCTACCTGGGCGAGGATCCGTGGGAGCGTCTGCGGACGCTGAAGAAGGCCCTGCCGAAAACGCCGCTGCAGATGCTGCTGCGTGGCCAGAACCTGCTGGGTTATCGGCACTACGCCGACGATGTGGTCGAAAGGTTTGTCGAGCGCTGTGCGACCAATGGCGTGGATGTCTTCCGCATCTTCGACGCCATGAACGACCCGCGCAATTTCGAGCGCGCCATTCGGGCCACGATCGCCAACGGCAAGCATGCCCAGGGCACCATTTCCTACACGGTCAGCCCGGTGCATACCATCGACATGTGGGTGGATCTGGCCAAGCGCCTGGAGGACATGGGGTCACATTCCATCGCCATCAAGGATATGGCGGGCTTGCTCAAGCCCTATGATGCCCATGAACTGGTCTCGCGGCTGAAGCAAGCCGTCAGCGTACCGATTCACATGCAGTGCCATGCGACGACCGGTCTCAGCACGGCCACCATCATGAAGGCGGCGGAAGCGGGTATCGATAACGTCGACACCGCGATTTCCTCCATGAGCATGACCTATGGCCACAGTGCGACCGAGGCGGTGGTGGCCGCCCTGCAGGGCCAGGAACGCGATACGGGCCTGAATCTCAAGCTGCTCGAGGAGATCGCCGCCTACTTCCGTGAGGTGCGCAGGAAATACGCGAAATTCGAAGGGACGCTGCGCGGGGTGGACAGCCGCATCCTGGTGGCTCAGGTGCCGGGCGGCATGCTCACCAATCTCGAGAGCCAGCTCAAGGAGCAGAATGCGCTCGACAGGTTCGACGCCGTGCTCGATGAAATTCCCAAGGTGCGCAAGGATCTCGGTTATATCCCGCTGGTGACGCCCACCTCCCAGATCGTCGGCAGCCAGGCGGTCATCAACGTGCTGATGGGGGAGCGCTACAAGTCCATCACCAAGGAGACCCAGGGCGTGCTGCGCGGCGAATATGGCGCGACTCCGGCAGCCGTCAACAAGACCCTGCAGAAAAAGGTTCTCGGCACCGACAAGCCGATCACCTGCCGGCCGGCCGACCTTCTGGAACCGGAACTCGACAAGCTGGCAGCGGAGCTCAAGGCGCAGGCCGCACAGGACGGCGTCAAGTTGGCCAGGGACGAGATCGACGATGTGCTCACCTACGCGCTGTTTCCGCAGATCGGCTACAAGTTCCTGCAGAACCGCGGCAACCCCACGGCTTTCGAGCCGCCGCCACAGGCAGACGAGAGTGTGGCCGGCGAGGCTGCCGGCGCTCTCGACGTGACCGTCAACGGGCGCAGCTATCGGGTCGAGAGTGCGGATGCCGGCGCGCTGGTGGTCAATGGTCGCCGCTACACGGTGGCGATCACGCCGGCGGGTGAGGCGACCGTTGTCGCCGCATCACCGGCTCAGGGTGGCGGCGAGGTGGTGAAGGCGCCCATGGCCGGCCATATCCTGCGCATCAATGTGGCTCCCGGGCAGCACGTCGAGCCGAATACCGTGGTCATCGTCATGGAGGCCATGAAGATGGAGACCGAGATTCGGACCCGCACGGGCGGCATCGTCGCCAGTCTCGCCGTCAAGGTCGGCGAGACCGTGGCGTCCCAGGATGACCTGCTGACGCTGGAATGAGGTAAGTCATGGAAGGTTTGATGCAGCTCTGGGCCAGCACCGGCCTGTCCAATTTCCAGCCGGGCCAGGTCGTCATGATGACGGTCGGCATCGGCCTGCTTTACCTTGCCATCAAGAAGGAGTTCGAGCCGCTGCTGCTGCTGCCGATCGGTTTCGGCGCCGTGCTCAGCAACATTCCGGTGGCCGGGATTGCGGAGGAGGGTGGCTTGCTCTCCTATCTCTATTTCGGCATTAAGTCGGGGATATTCCCGCTCCTCATCTTCATGGGGGTCGGCGCCATGACCGATTTCGGTCCCATGCTGGCCAATCCCAAGACCCTGTTGCTGGGAGCCGCCGCCCAGTTCGGCATCTTCGGCACCCTGTTCGGCGCCCTGGCGCTCAATCTGGTGCCGGGCATCAGCTTTACCTTCAAGGATGCCGCCGCAATTGCCATCATCGGCGGGGCCGACGGGCCGACCTCGATCTATGTGGCATCCAAGCTGGCGCCGGAGCTGCTGGGGGCCATTGCCGTGGCTGCCTATTCCTACATGGCCCTGGTACCGCTGATCCAGCCACCCATCATGCGGGCGCTGACGACGCCTCAGGAGCGCCTGATCGAGATGGCCCAGCTGCGTCATGTCGGGCGGCTGGAAAAGATCATCTTTCCCGGATTGCTGCTGATCCTGACCGCGATGCTGCTGCCGTCGGCGGCGCCGCTGATCGGCATGTTCTGCCTCGGCAACCTGATCCGTGAATGCGGTGTGGTGGACCGTCTCAGCAAGACGGCGCAGAACGAGCTGATCAACGTCGTCACCATTTTCCTCGGCTTGTCGGTCGGCTCCAAGCTCAGTGCCGAGCAGTTCCTGCGACCGGAGACGCTCGGCATCCTGGCGCTGGGCGCCATGGCCTTCAGTTTCGGCACGGCTTCGGGCGTCATCATGGCGAAGCTCATGAATGCCTTCTCCCCGGACAACAAAATCAACCCGCTGATCGGTGCCGCCGGTGTTTCGGCTGTGCCGATGTCGGCGCGCGTCGCCAACAAGGTGGGGCAGGAGTCCAATCCGCACAATTTCCTGCTCATGCACGCCATGGGGCCCAATGTGGCCGGCGTGATCGGTTCTGCCGTCGCAGCCGGCGTACTGCTGGCGCTGGTGCAGTAGGGCTTCATCCTGGCCGCCGACTGTCTGGTCGCGCGCGGCTGCAAATCGGTTCAGGCGATATTGCCGTCATCAGCGCGGACGGGGTGGTCCTTCCGCATGCCGGCGATGTTCCCGTATGACAGGCTTGCGGCGCCGGGCGCACTCACGTAGGGCGCAGGTGCTGCGTCCCGGTCCGGGCTCCTCCGCCTCTGCCGAGATTGCCGCCGAGGCAGCGCCCCTCCTTCTTCCCCGCTTGTCCGGGTCTGAGGTTTCCGCTCGGCCCGCAAGGGTGGCTGCATCCGCTGCAACCGCATGACCGGCCAGGGCAGCCAGACGCGGCGCGATCTGCGCTCTGGCGGCCAGTCCGCGGGATCGGGTCGGCAGGCTCCCGTGAGCCGGTGCTGGCAGGTTGCTTCCCCCCGCGCCCCGGCCTTGCCACCGGGCCGAACATCCCTAGAGCAGGCCAGCCAGCGCCGGACACTCCCGCCGCAGGCGTTGCCTGAAATCCTCGATGGCCAGCGAATCGCGTTGCGCTCGGGGGATATCGACCGGGATGTCGCCGACCACCCGGGCCGGCGATGGGGACAGGAATACCAGACGGTCGCCCAGTTCCACTGCTTCGCCAAGATCGTGGGTCACGAACAGCACGGTATGCGGGCGCTCCATCCAGAGCTGCAGAATCAGTTGGCGGATACGCCGGGCCGTGGGGGGGTCCAGTGATACCAGCGGCTCGTCCATCAGCAACAGATCGGGATTGACGGCGAAGGCGCGTACCAGGGCGGCGCGGCGACTCATCCCCAGCGAGAGTCGCTCCGGGTAGAGCGCCTGGATGGCGGGTGGCAGGCCGACCACGTCGAACAGGTGATCGACATGGGTTCTGTCATGATCCTCCGGCAGCGCCAGGGCGATGTTCTCGCGCACGGTTCGCCAGGGCAGCAGGCGTGGATTCTGGAAGACGTAGCCCAGACGTGGCTTTGCCCCCGACGGCAGGTCGCCATGACGGATCTGGCCCTCGAAATCCGCATCCAGGCCGGCCAGCATGTTCAGCAGGGTCGTCTTGCCGCAGCCCGAGGGACCGACCAGGCAGACAAAGGCACCTGCCGGAATGTCGAGCCGCAGGTTCTCGATGATGGTTCGCCGGGTGACAGCGGTGTCTGCCTCCGCATACTGTTTGCGCTGGATCAGCAGCGAACAGCCGGTCATCGTCGCCACCCGTGGGTCCTGCGCTCCAGGGGTTTCAGGCACAGCGTTTCGATGACCTGCACCACCGCAATGAAGGCGATCGAGTAGGCCAGGATGCCGGCCACGTCGAACATCTGGAAGAACAGGTGCAACTGGTAACCCATGCCATTGCTGCGGCCCAGCAATTCCACCACCAGGATGATTTTCCAGATCAGTGCCAGGCCGGTGCGGGCCGCGGTCAGCAGGAACGGCAGGAGCTGCGGCCAGATGACGTGCCGCAGGGTTCTGGCCGGACCGAACCGGTATACCCGCGCCATTTCCAGCAGGTCCCGGTCGAGACCGCGCGCGCCCTCCCGCAGGGTGACAATGACGTTGGGCAGCTTGTTGATGATCACCGCCGCCAGTGCCGCCGTTTCGATCAGCCCGAACCAGACATAGCAGAGAATGATCGTCACCAGTGCCGGAATGTTCAGCGCGATCACCAGCCAGCCATTGAAAAACCGGTCCAGGCGCGGATGGCGGCCCAGCACCAGGCCAATGGCCGAACCCAGCAGCATGGACAGCGTGAAGCTGACCGCAAGACGCGCCAGGGTAATGCCGAGATGGTAGGGCAGGCGGCCCGAATCCACCTCCCGTATCAGCATCTCGAAGACCCTTGCGGGCCCCGGCAGCAGCGATGAATGCGCGTACCAGGCCGCCAGCTGCCACAGCAACAGCAGAACGGACGACGAAAGCAGGGGTACGAGCAGGCGTCTGGCCATGGTCCAGGAAGACGGGCGACAACAGGGCGGCTTTGGCGGAAGCCCCGGTAAAGGCCTGCTATTGTAAGGCCTGGACGGGCGGCAGGTCGGCACTGCCCCTGTTTTCACTCCAGACGAGGACCGATCATGAACCATGAGCGCATCGATCCCGAAGCCTCCACCGCTACCGACCCTGTGTCGGCCGGCTCCACGACACGTCTGCGCCTGCGCCGCGTGGCCATCGATACCTACCACGAGAATGTTGCCTACCTGCACCGTGACTGCGGTGTCTACCGGGCCGAGGGATTTCAGGCGTTGGCGAAGATCCGGGTTGCCTGCGAAGACCGGGTCATCGAGGCGGTGCTCAACGTGGTCGACGACGACCGCATCGTCGGCACGGACGAACTGGGTCTCTCGGAACAGGCATTCGAGCAGATCTGCGTTGGCGATCGCGGCGAGGTGCAGGTAGCGCAGGCGGAGCCGCCAGCGTCGATGGATGCGGTGCGGCGCAAGATCGGTGGGCATCGGCTGACCCAGGAGGACTACCGTGCCATTACCCGCGACATCGCCGATAGCCGCTACTCCAAGATGGAGATGGCCGCCTTCCTGGTCGCCACCGGGCAGAATGGCCTGGATCGGGACGAGGTCTTCATGCTCACCCGGGCCATGCTGGAAACCGGTACCCGTATCGACTGGAACGAGCCGCTGGTGGCCGACAAGCACTGCATCGGCGGTATCCCCGGGAATCGTACCTCCATGCTGGTCGTGCCGATCGTCGCGGCGCATGGGATGCTGATTCCCAAGACCTCCAGCCGTGCCATTACCTCCCCGGCGGGTACCGCCGACACCATGGAGCTCCTGGCGAAGGTCGATGTCGAGCCGGAGACGCTGGATCGCCTGGTGCGCCACGAGCGCGGTTGTCTGGCCTGGGGTGGGACCACCCGGCTGGCCCCGGTCGACGACTTGCTGATCTCGGTCGAACGGCCGCTGGGTATCGACTCCCAGGGCCAGATGGTGGCCTCCATCCTGTCGAAGAAGCTTGCGGCCGGCTCCACCCATCTGTTGCTCGATATTCCGGTTGGCCCCACGGCCAAAGTGCGGCAGATGCGCGAGGCCATGCAACTGCGCAAGCTGTTCGAGTACGTGGGCGACCGCATGGGCCTGCATCTCGAAGCCATCATCACCGATGGTCGTCAACCGATCGGTCGTGGCATCGGCCCGGTGCTGGAGGTCCGTGACGTGTTGCTGGTGCTGCAGAACGATCCGGCGGCACCGGTGGACCTGCGCGAGAAGTCGTTGCGACTGGCGGGACGGATCATCGAGTTCGATCCGGATGTGCGTGGCGGGCAGGGCTATGCGATTGCCCGTGAAATCCTCGAATCCGGTCGTGCGCTGACGAAGATGGACCGCATTATCAAGGCGCAGGGCGAGAGGCTCCAACGCCCGCCGTTGGGTCGGTTGAGTTTTGTCGTGCAGGCCGACAGCAGCGGCATCGTCACGGCTATCGACAACTATTTTCTGGCCCGACTGGCCCGACTGGCCGGCGCGCCGATTTCCCCCGGCGCGGGCGTGGATCTCTTGCGCAAGCTGGGCGAGCGGGTCGAGCCGGGCGACGAGCTTTATCGTGTCTACGCCGAGTTTCCCTCCAACTTCGAGTTTGCCCGCGATTTTGTCGCCAACGGCAGCGGCTACAGACTGGGTGAGACGGTGTTGCCGTCACGCTATTACGTCGACTATTGAGGGGGGAGGTGAGGGGGTCCCGGTTGCCGTTGTGCCTGTCTTGCCGGATGCATTATTCTGGTTATCGTAAGATACGATTTTTTACCGACGCACGGACAACTCATGGATATGCGAACAACAGGCCGCCTGGCCTTGCTGGCGGTGGCCATCTGGCTGGCGGGCTGCGCCCCTTCGGTCGGTGGTATGGGAATGGGTGGCATGGGCATGATGGGTATGCCCATGGGCGGTTTCGCCTATGGCGGTGCCTGGGGGCATTCGACCAACGTGGCAGTCGTCAATAACCATACCACCGATGTGTATGCTTCCAGTCGGACCAGCAACACTTTCGTGAATGATGAGCATCGCGATAATTTTTACCACCCTGGCCGCATCCGCTGAGGAGAACATGGCATGAAGCGATTTTGGGCGTTGGCGGGTTTGGCGCTTTGTGGTTCGGTCTCGGCTTCCGAGCCGGAAGGTATTCGCAAGCTGGACCCGGCCTGGAAGGAGATGGAGCACCGCGTCGGCAAATTGCTGGGGCAGGCCGATCAGCGAAAATTGCTGGATATGGCTTATGCCCAGGTTGCCGTCGATGCTTGCCCCGGTTTGGCGATCGACGCCAAGGGTTTCGAGCACGCCTTTGCCGGGATGGCGGGCAAGGGGCAAAGAACGCCCACCGAGCAACGGCGTTTCGAGAACGAAATGATGGTCGACTTCGGTGTCTACACCGGTCTGGTACTGGCGGAGAGTTTTCTCGACAAGCCGGTTTTTTGCGAAGCCGTCGAGAGGATCAGGCAGAAAGCGGGTGGCCCCTCGCATTTCTGGTTGCCCCGTTGAAAGGGGAGGTCGGACAGCCCAGCAGGGCTGTCCGAGGGGTTTTGAGTCTGAGTGGCCGGATGTTGCCGCCGGATTTTCAATCCGTCATTTCTGGCGCGGCATAGGTGGTGGGATCGTCGAATCGCTCGAATACATAGGGCGGGTTGATCATGCTCTTGGTCGGAACCGGGCTGCTGATGATGTCGAAGACGCCGGTGCTGGTTCTGCCCAGGGTTTGCAGGGTGCCGAGAATAATCCCGCCCGGGATCCCGGCAAAGATGTTGGTTTCCCTGCTGGCCCAGCTGATGCTTTTGGGTACCTCTATCAGGCCGGTGAAGAGATTGGCCGTTCCGCGGATGAACTTTTCCGAGACATCCGACAGATAGTCGCCTCCCCAGCTGACCGGAGTATAGGCGGCTGCACTGATGAGAGCTGCCATGACAACAAGTTTTGGAAATTTCATGATATTGACCTGCTGGCTATTGCTGGTTTATCGGGTGAAAAGGGGTGCCTCCCGTACGGTCATCGCTGCGGATCGCATGACACGGTGATTCATGACGCGCCATCCATCCGTCGCTCTGTCCGGTCCGGGAGTCTCGAGGTCAGGGTTGTGACGGCGCCGGCTGGTTGCCGGCCGGTGTACCGGGTGTGGTTCTCGCCGTCGTCCCGCCGTAAGTGGTCAATTTGTCAAAGTCATAGAACACGTAAGGGGGATCGATCAGGTTGCGGGTGGGGATCGGCGTGAGAATGACGTCCAGCACGCCAATACCGGTTCGGCCGATGGTTTGCAAGGTGCCCAGCAGCAGCCCTCCGGGTACCCCGAGCGCGGGGTGGGTTTCGTGGCTGATCCAGGCGATGTTCTTGGGTATCTCGACCAATCCGGTGAACACATTGGTGATGCCGCGCGTGAACTTTTCCGAGGTTTCTGAAAGGTAATCGTCGGCTTGTGAAAAGGCCGTCGAGGTGGCTGCCGAGAGCAGGGCAGCAATCAGTATCCGTGGCATGGGTTTCATCTTGGTCTCCTTCAGATGGTGGTTTGGATTGCGAGCTATATTCCGATGGGTATGCGATGGCTTTCTGGTCAGGTCGTTGGGTTTCGTTTTGCTGGTCGAATTGTCGGGCCGATCTCGTGGCGTTCGCTTGCCGCAATGCTTCACGTCCTGGCTGGCAGGATTTCATGGATGACGAGGTAGGCGCCCCAGGTTGACTGGTGCACCAGATGGGTGTCGGGCAGCGGATTTTCCAGTGCCTGCGTAAAGGGCAGCAGCCGTGCCAGCAGGGTTCGTGACCCCGCCTCCGTGGTGATCCGCCAGGCCTTGACCCCACCGCCGGGTATTTGCTGGACCAGGTAGTTGCCGAGGTCGCCTGCCTCGCTGGCCCAGCGCCTTACCGCCGCAATCTGTGCATGAATGTTCGGCGCCGGGGGGAAATACCGCATTTCCAGGGGAATTTTGACGCCGCTCAAGGCCTCGATCTCTCCCAGCCGTGCCAGGTCGTCCACGCAGACCAGCCAATACAGCGGCCGGTTCGAAGGCAACGCCCTGCGAATATCCGCCAGTGCCTGCTCGGCATCCATGGTCAGCCATTTGGCCAGCTGGATCGCGGGCTGCTCGTCTCGTGCGGCTCCGCCCGCGGCCTTGATCCAGAAGTCCCGCAGTGGGGAGTCGGCAAACCCTGACCTGGCCGCCTGTCTCGGCCAGGTTTCCCGCCCGGTGAGGAAGTGAATCCGCTGAGCGTTGTCCCACCAGCTCAGGAACAGGGCATCCTCTTGCGTATGTTCGCGGATGGCCTGTGCCGTGCTCCCCCACAGCGACATCCTTGTGCCCGGTTCAGCGGCCAGTCCCGTGCCCGGATTGGCCGGGTAAACGATCACGCTCCGGGCTTGCCCTGCATCATCCCGGTAATCGACGATGCCGAGCCGGATATCGACGCCCCGCCCTGTCTCGATGCGGTAGTTCGACAGTCGCTCCACCGGGAAACGAGGCGATATCCCGCTGTCCCGCAGGTCGCTGCCAGGGCGAATATCGAGCAGTTCATGGCGAGCGCTTGGGTGCTGCGCCTTCCATGCGTTCCCGATCATCCAGGCGCTTCCCGCCAGCACCAGGCCCAGTCCCAGCAGCAGGGGAAGCCGGTTTAGGTCTGCCATCGACAGCGGGTTCGGCTTTTTCATGGTCGCGGCTTGCAGGTTTCCAGGTGGGTGGTCAGGGGCGACTCAGGCATGCTCCGCCACCGGGTGCCGGGAGGGCTGGCGAGAGAAGACGTCGCCCTGACCTTGGCCCGATGGCCGGGTCATGACCGCTTTTTCCTGAGCAGGACATAACGGAGGATGAAGATGCCGCCCAGGGTAATCAGCACACCCGGAATGAATCCTCCAAAGCCCTGGCGGGATTGCTTGGCTTCCTCCCGCAGACGGGTGTTTTCATCCATGATTTCCGAGTAATCCCGCAGCAAGGGCGACCAGCCTTCGGTATAGGTGAAGCCGCCAGGATTGTTGTGGAACAGGCCCTTGTACAGCTTGATCAGGTCGTGTTCCCACATGTCGGCATAGATGCGCTCCACCCGGCTCGGGTTGTTGCCCTTGGCCCAGAAGAGCTGGAAGAAGCCACCCGCGGCGTCCTTCTCGGGATCCGGCGGCAAGGGGCGGTTGCTGTTCTGACCGACCAGCAGGCCGTCCTTGAACAGATCCTCGACCACCTTCTTGGCTTCCTGCTCGACTTTCAGACCCGCGATGGTGCCCTTGTCGGCTGCCGTGAGCGCACTCTCGGCAAAGCTTCTGGAGTGGCAGTTGGAGCAGGTCTTGAGCCACATCTCCTTCCGCTCCTCGAACCAGGGATGGTTGAGGTTGTCGGCAATGGCCGGCGTGGGATTGAAGGCCCAGCGTACCTTCTTCACGAGATTGTGCGAGAACTGACCGTTCGCCTCGAAGTGACAGTACTGGCAGGTCGGCGCGGTGTAGTTGCCCTTGGTCAGGGCATCCTTGAGCGGTGCCTCGAAATTCCAGTTGGCCTTGCCGAGCGTTTGATAGACCGTGCCATGCTTCGAGGTCATGTAGTTCTCGAACTCGTTGTGATCGACCCCGTTGTGGCAGGTCGCGCAGGCTTCCGGCTGTCTGGCCTCAGCGGTGGAGAAGCTGTGGCGGGTATGGCAGCCGTCGCACTTGTTCTGCTGGTAGTGGCATTGGTCACAGCCCTGCGCGATTTCCCGCTCCGGCATAGCCGCCCAGACGGCGGTCTCGACATTGGCCTTCCAGTCGAAGGCATGCGAAGGATGGCCCTTGCCCCATTGCTTTTGCGGCCATTCCTGTTCCTTTTCCGATTCGGCTTCGGCGAACTCGTTGACATGGCAGGTGCCGCAACTCGCCCGATCCGGCATCACCAGCGTCTTGTCGTGTTCGATGGCAGTAGCGCCGACCTTTCCATGGCAGTCGATGCAGCCGACCTCCTGAAGCTTCTCGCCCTCCTTGAGCAACTGTTGCTGCATCAGGTTGCGTTCGACCTCGGCCAGCTTCTGTTTCTTGTAGAACCGCGGATCATTGGCGTCGGTTAGATTCCGGAGCGCCTCCAGATTGGCATGGGTGCTGTTCTTCCATGCATGGTAGGCACCGGGCGTAATCGACTGATGGCAGGCCACGCACATGTCGCGTTTGACCTCGCCGGGAACGGTGCTCGGCGGCTTGTAGAAGTCCTTGGGATTCCAGTATTTCTGGATGGGAATGGCCTCCCAGTATTGCCCGTGCTTGCCCTTGCCGGGATGATCCCGGTAGTACTGCTCCTTCAGCTTGGGAAACGATGTCCCGTCCACCGCAGCCATGGCATGGCCGGTGATCAGGGACAGACACATGAGGATCGCCAGGAACACGAACTTGGTCAGGATTTTCATTGTTGTTCTCCCCTGAGTCCCGGTTGGCCGAATGGCAAGATGCAAGACGCGCAGAAAGTATCGACAAAAAACAAAGGGACTGTCAACCCTGATGCTCCTGGTGCATCGGGGCGTCTGTGAGCACCCTCCTCAGGCCAGGGAGGATGCAGGGAGGTGGGGGTGCCGTTGGTGGTGATGCCTGAACCGGATGAGGCATCCGCGCGGCGATGGCCGGGAAGCGGG
>NZ_BAAHXD010000035.1:0-37225 GCF_054657115.1 Methyloparacoccus murrellii
GGCCGTCAAAAGGGCCGAGGTCGACAGCGGCCAGTGCCCCGGCACCACCTCGTCAGACGCCCAGCGCATCAAAGAACTGGAGCGCGAGGTCAAGGAATTGCGGCGGGCCAACGACATCCTGAAGACGGCCAGCGCGTTTTTTGCGCAGGCGGAGCTCGACCGCCGACTCAAGTCGTGAAGGCCGACATCGACCGCCACCGTGATGACGACGGGGTCGAGCCCATCTGCCGGGTTTTGCCGATGGCCCCGTCGTGTTACTGGCGCCACGCAGCCCGGCAACGCAACCCGCAACTGCGCAGTGCGCGTGCCCAGCGTGACGAGGATTTGAAGGCCGACATCCAGCGCGTGTGGCACGCCAACTGGCAGGTCTACGGCGCTGACAAGGTCTGGCTGCAGATGAATCGCGAGGGTATTGCGGTGGCGCGCTGCACGGTGGAGCGGCTGATGCGTGCCATGGGCTTGCAAGGGGCACGCCGTGGCAAGACGGTGCGCACCACGACGCCAGACACATCGGCGCCGTGCCCGCTGGACCACGTCAACCGGCACTTCCATGCCAGCCGGCCCAACGAGCTGTGGGTGTCGGACTTCACCTACGTCTCCACCTGGCAGGGCTGGCTGTACGTGGCCTTGTTGTGGACGTGTACGCCCGCCGTATCGTGGGCTGGCGGGTCAGTCGCAGCATGCAGACCGACTTTGTGCTGGAAGCCTTGGAGCAGGCGCTGTACGACCGCCAGCCTGCGGCTGATGCCTTGACGCACCATTCCGATAGGGGCAGTCAGTACGTCAGCATCCGCTACACCGAACGGCTGGACCAGGCGGGCATACGGCCTTCGGTGGGCAGCCGGGGCGACAGTTACGACAACGCGCTGGCCGAGACCATCAACGGTCTGTACAAGGCCGAGTTGATTCATCGCCGGGGACCCTGGAAGACCAGGGAACCCGTGGAGCTGGCCACCCTGCCGTGGGTGCACGGGCTCAACCACGTCCGACGGCTCACGCCGATTGGGGGCATCCCTCCGGCAGAAGCTGAGGCAAACGACTGGAGGCAACTCGCCAACAGTGACACCTCGACAGAGGTGTCAACTTAAACCAACCGGCCTCCTTGAAAGCCGGGGCGGTTCAGTCAGGTAGCAGCAGCGGTGAACCCGCTCCCGCTTGAGTTTTCCGAAGAAGCCTTCTGCCGCCGCGTTATCGCCGCAATGGCCGACGTCGCTCATGCTGCTGACGATGTGGTGGTCTTTCGGGAACGACTGGTACTCGGCGCGGGTGAACTGCGTGCCGCGGTCGGCGTTCAGGATGACGTCGCTGCGATGCAGCAGCCCGCCGTCTCTGGCAGGCCCTGGAACAGACAAGACATGAGGAGACGGGACGCCAGTCGGGCAAGACAGGCCATAGGCGATTCCTGGCGCCTGACAGATTTTGTTAGCAACAAACGCTTGTCAGGCGTTGACGGCGGAGTACCATGGCAGCGCCGTCCAGGCGGCCACCATAACAACAATGATCTGGAGGAGACCCATGGCCGAAGAGGAAAAAACCGGGTGTAGAGGCGATGGCTGCCAACACACCGCATGCATGCTGAACTGGCTCAAAGTGGCCGACACCTGGGCAATTGGTGGCTGGCAGAATCGCCTCCCCCGGCTGTATTACGTCGTCGGCGGACTCGTGCTTCTGTTCCTGGTGCTCTGAACAGGCATCGCCTCGGACCCAGCGTCAAAAATGGCGCTGGGTTTTCCTACCCTCGAGATGGAATGCCACGATGCAGCAAGATCAATCATCGGCATGCATCCACTCGAATTTGAAAATCACATCCACTCAAGAGCAGTGTCCGGTGGGTGTCCACATATATCGTTCAGCCGGCTCCTGACGGGCACCTCGAACTCATTGCTGCTGACAGCAACGCCGTGATTGTGCGAAACGCCGGAGCGAGGCGACGTGTCAACCAAAGATGATCCAGCAGGATTGGCGCATGATGATCAGCGTTGATGCCTCGGGGGGTGCAAAGACATCATATAGGCATCCCACCCATAAGGTCACTTCGGTGAAGAGGCGACCTATCGGCTGTCGTGCTGATCATACCCGATATGCCAAGGGATAGCCGATCCCCTTCAAGCCAGGCCGCAACAATACACTTCAAGAGGCAAGCACATGCAAACCAAGACCTGTGAGCAATGTCGGAATGACCGCATCGCAATTGGCAAAAACTTCTACGAACTGCCGGCATGGCGACGATATTTAGGTGCCGCCCTTATCTATCTACCTCTTTTCCTATCCCTGCCGTTCGTGCTTCTGGGTGCGTTGATTCTGTACGCGCACCTCGCCATATTGGGGGCAAAGAACCTCAAAGGCTATCGCGACTTTCTCCCTAAAGGGAATACATTCAGGTACAGCAGCATGCGGGAACAGATCACTTTTCGCTTTGACCCTACGGCTCCTTGGGCTAGCTTGAAAGTTTTCTGGGCGTTCAACTGCAACCTCTACTGTCCACTCAGCGTGGGCCTCTATGAATGGTCCACCTATCTCGTCAAAACGGTAGAGAATTTCTGGTGTCCATTCTTCCATGAACGGAAACCCTTCTACGAAGCATCCGCCATTGACCAGTCCTATTGGCATATTGACCCTGAAAATCGACAAAAACTTCATCCTGAAGATCGTGAGCATCATATCTGGAATGAAGATAGCGTGTAGATGAATCTTGTGGAAAACTCCACCCATAGCGACGAAAAAAATTTTTCACCTTTTTTGAACCACAATGACTACATGGCCCACCGATTCGATACAAGCCGACCCCAACACTTCCGACCTTACCCCTCGAAGCGCTATCGGCAGACTTGACTGCTCTCTCTAAAGGGGCAGTAATTGACTCTCACCCACAGAAACACAACACGCATCTGGTTACTTGCCCGCCAGATACCAGGAGCTCTTGCAAGCCGCAATGCGAAATATCACTTGTGGCGTCAACAGCCATCGAACCGAAGTCAGTTCGTTACCATGGTGTACAATAGACTAGGCCAACCTCATGAAGATCAGAAAATCAAACATCTGGAAAATACTGGTTTCAGCAACCTGCATTGCCATTGAGCCCTCTCGAGCTTTGGCTTATGACAGGGATGTTCACTATTACGTGATAGCCATGATTCTGGCCGATTTGGATAGAACCGGTTCGCCCATGGTGGAAAAGAAGCTCCTGGCGGCCATGTCAAACCAGTATGTGGACGATAACCCCAACACGCTGCCTTCACTGAATCCAACCAAGGCACAGCAGAGGAGGAACTGGCACTTTCCAGCCAAGATGGACGAGGGATGGCTCGTCAATTCCTATGGTGTCACCCGTCGCAACTCAGAGTTTGCCAAACACAACGTAAACAAGGGGCTGCAAGCCAATGACCCCTATGCACTGGGCATGGCACTGCATACCTACCTGGATAGCTTCGCACATGAGGGGTATGAAGCCTATTTTGGCCATGCGGCAGCGGGCCATAATCCGGACCGGGTGCATCTGGATATAAATAAATTTCGCGAAGCTGTCTGGATGAGCTACTCCATTATCAAGCAGTGGTATATAAATAATGGCATCCAGATCAACCCATCCCCCATTGCCATCGACAAGTATCTGGAATGGGCCAGATTTGTGCCACCCGCCTACACATGCACGCTGTGCAGCTACAACGACGAGATCAATCAAAGATCCGACTATTGGTTCTCCTTGGTCAACCTGGACTTCCCAGAAATCAGACTGCCGAAGTATGCAATAACCGAACAATGCTATATCGACAATTTTGAAGCCGTCGCCAGCAAATATCAGACACCGGTACGTTCGGAGGATGCATGGGCCATTGAATGGTATACCGCCAATCTCGACAATATCTTCAAGACTACCGCCTACCTGACTGACGATCTCGTCAAAGCCTCTGCCGAGAATTGCCCCACCCCTGCTGATCCGTCCTCTCCATTTCATGGACTCAATCGCAAACAGGCAGCTGCCCTCGCCCTCGATGAACCGGATACGCTTTATGACGGTTTACCAGCGGTCCTCGACACCCGTGCCGGTATCAGCGCCCTGTTCAAGGCCGCTAATCAGCGTGAAAAAGGCTGGGAAATCCTCTACATGTCAGCGTCCAGCGCCCATAACAGGGGCGTCGACTGGTCCCGATTCAAAGGGCAGATCCGAAGCAACCTGACGGCCAACAAGCTCGAAAGGCGGTTGTTCGCCGCCGGAACCCTGTCGATACTCAACGACACCGCAGCGTCGACCTGCAAAAAGATCAATAAAATTTACGCAAAGGTTGACCCGGCAGGCCTGACCGGTGGGCAGATCAGCTTTCTTGTCAATACCATTTCCACCTCACCCACGTACATTGCTCAGTGCGCCACAGAGAGCCTTCCGCTGCTCAAGACCCTGTTGAATGATGTCCGCGTCTCCGGGTTGGCGGCAGCAAGGCTGTATCAGATCGCAGCTGCAGAGGAAATTTCGGCCGGTACAGTTTCAACCGCATCCCTTTCCAGTTCGCAGGGCAACGCGGCGACTGGTATCCGCTTGCAGTCTCGCGAAGCACTCAATTCGACCCACCCCGCAGGACAGAGTCGCGTTCTGTCGCAGGCAGCGAAGACATCCATGGATTCGGAAATCGAATACTGGAGTGCCCGGGCATTACAGGACTTCAACGACACCCAGAAAGGCACAGAGGATGATCAAAACACCTTGGCCGAGCTTGAACGACGCCTGCAGGCAGCATTGGGTGGCAAAAATTTGAGTCTGGCTTCTGGCATCGCCTCGGCCATAGGGACATTCGCTAGTGCCGATCAACCGAGTGACTCATTGCTCTCCCTGTTGACATTGGCCGCGGCCAATCCAGAGTACAAGGAAATTGCGTCAGAACTTGAATATGCCCTGTACCAGCTCGGGCAGAGTAACTGATCGCATCATTCAAGGTATGTGTGGCCGCTTTACCCATCCGCTGCCCATCATCGCGCTTTCCTGGTGGTGACGCGTAGATGCCAGAGCTGTACATGGATGTTAAAGCCCGCCGAACTTGGCTGAAGCCCACTTCGTTCAAGACTTCGGTCAGCCATTTCTGAGCGGCCTGGGCACCCAATCCCAGGCCGACTCCAGGGCTTTGTTACCCAGATTCTGCTGCGCCTCGTCGGGCCCCCGTCGCGCCTGCAACGGATCGTCGGGCCTCGCCGCCACCCCTGCCTAGGACTTGTACGCTGTGCACTCGCCACGAGACTCGTTTTTTGAGAACTGGCGGCGCCTCTACGGACAGCTCACCGGTCCCGGCATGGCGAGGGTCGGATCCTGCGAGTTCAGGGTTTGCACCGCCTCGTCCAGTTCCAGAGGCAGCCGGGTCCAGGGAATCCGCAGCCAGAAGACATCGCCGCGTACCAGGCGGGGAACCACATTGGCCGGCACGGCCTTTTCCATCAGCAGTTGCTGCTCCTTGATGGCCTCTTCCCGGGTCTTGTAGAGGCCCAGCGAGATGGCGCCCTCCAGGGGGCCGCGGTCGAACAGCCAGGTTTCGTGGATGCCCTGGTTCTGCAACATCTGCCGATTGGCGCGGGCCGCCTCCAGGGTGCCAGCCTTGGGATAGATCACCCACCAGCCATCCGGCACGTCGCCGGCGCGCACGATCACCTGGGCAGCGTCGGCCGTGGGTTTGAGCAGGGCCAGATGGTTTTCCGCCGTCTCGCGATCCTGCACCGGGCCGATTTCGAAGCAGCCCTTGGGGCTGGCGCCGCCGGGCAGGATGCCGGCATCGGTGCGCGACCCGTCGCCGGCGGGCGCCGCATCACCGGGTGGTGGCAGGACCTCGAACTCGCCGGACGCCGGCAGGGATGACGGCGCCGCCAGCGTTTCCTCGCTGATCGCCACGTGCTGGTCGTTGAGTTCCCGGATCAGAGTGTCGCGCTGCTCCAGGCCGAACTTCCAGCCCAGGAACAGGAGGTTGATCACCACCAGAATGTAAAAGATTTTCTTCATGGAAGGGCTTCGGCCTCTGTCAGTAACCCGCGCAGCACGATGTGCTGGTCCAGTTGAAGCGGCTGCGCGACATGAGGCGCGATGGTGGCCGCATCGCCCCCCGTCATGACCAGCCGGAAGTCGGCGCCGGTGCTGGCGCGCAAGGTGGCCAGGGTCTTCTCGATCAGGCCGGCGCCGGCCATGATACAGCCCTGCCGCATGGCCGCCCCGGTGTCGCGCCCCAGCGCCAGGTCGGCCGCACCCGGCGGCCGGGGCACATTGAGGGCGCTGGCATGACGCTGCAGGGCCAGCGCCATGGTCCGGAGACCCGGGGCGATGAGTCCGCCCAGGTGTCGACCGTCGGCGGCCAGCGCGTCCAGGGTCATCGCCGTGCCGCAATCCACCAGACAGGCTGGCAAGGGATGGTCCCGATACAGCCCGAGGAGCCCCAGCCAGCGATCAGCGCCCAGCCGGTCGGGCTCGGCATAGCCGTTGACGACCGGGCCGCAGCACGCCCGGCTGCGGGCGAATACCGGCGACAGCCGCCAATGCCGCTCGATCCAGGCATGTAGCAGGCGCGCCACCTCCGGCCCGGCGACATTGGACACGTGCACCGCCGCCGGCGCCGGCAGCCCGGCCCAGTGTGCATCGAGCCGCTCCGCGAGACCCTCGGCCTGCGAGGCGAACGGCAGGCCAGGCTCCAGCCGCCCGTGCCGATGACAGGCCCACTTGATGCGGGAATTGCCGGCATCGACCAGGAACCTGGCGGTCATCGGCCCGGTATCCGCAGGCGCAGGTCGCCGGAGGCAAACTGCCGCCGGTCGCCGCCGGCCTCCTCGAATAGCAGCAGGCCCTGATCCGTCACGTCCAGGATGCGCCCCTCGAAGCAGCGGTCGCCGATCTGCACGCTCGCGGCATGGCCGGCATGGACATGGCCGGCGCGCCACTCCGGCAGATAGGGTGCGAGGCCGTGGGACGGGTAGTCGCGCAACAGCGGCAGCAATTCATTCAGCAGCAGCGCCACCAGCCGGTTGCGGGCCGGCGGGTGGCCGTCGCAGATCCGGCCGAGATCGGTCCAGGGCTGGTCGATGGTTGCCGCGGCGGTGCCCGGCAGGTGGCGATTCAGGCCCAGGCCGATGACCACCGCACACTGCCCATGGGCCTCGCCGACGACCTCCAGCAGGATGCCGCCGAGCTTGGCGACTCCCCAGAGGATGTCGTTCGGCCACTTCAGCCCGACGCCCGGCACGTTCGCCACCGTCAGCGCCCGCATGACGGCGACGCCCACGGCCAGGCTCAGGCCGGCGACCTGGGCGGGATCGTCGAAGCGCCACAGCAGCGACAGGTAGAGATTGGTGCCCAGGGGCGAAATCCAGTTCCGGCCGATGCGGCCGCGGCCGGCCGATTGATATTCCGCCAGGCAAACCAGCCCAGCCAGCGCATCGCCCCGCGCCCGCCGCAGCAGCTCGCTGTTGGTCGAGTCCAGATGGTCGTGGATGTCCAGACCGGTGAGCAGATCCGCCGCCGTCCCGGACAGATCCGCCGTGATGCGCGCCGGCGACAGCCATTCCACCGGGGTCAGCAGGCGATAGCCGCGACCGGGCAGCGCCGCGACCTCCAGGCCCAGCGCCTGCAAGGCCTGGAGATGTTTCCAGACCGCCGCCCGGCTGACCCCCAGCATCTCCGCGAGCGCCGCGCCGGAATGGAAGCGGCCGTCCAGCAGCGCGTTCAGCAGCCGCTTGTCGCGGGCATCCAGCACCACGCGCGGCCTACCCCGCCTGCCCGCTGGCCTGATCCAGCGCTTTCAGGCGCGCCAGTTTCTCGGCAATCCTGATCTCCAGTCCGCGCGGCACCGGCCGGTAATACTGGCGCGGGGCCATGCCGTCGGGAAAGTACTGCTCGCCGGCGGCGTAGGCGTCGGGCTCGTCGTGGGCGTAGCGATAGGCCTTGCCGTAATCCAGCTGGCGCATCAGGCCGGTCGGCGCGTTGCGCAGATGCAGGGGCACCTCCAGGCTGCCGGTGGCCCGGGCATCGGCGCGCGCCGCCTGATAGGCGACGTAGACGGCATTGCTCTTGGGCGCACAGGCCAGATAAACCAGCGCCTGGGCCATGGCCAGCTCGCCCTCGGGACTGCCCAGCCGCTCCTGCACATCCCAGGCGTTGAGCGCCAGTTCCAGTCCGCGCGGATCGGCGTTGCCGATGTCCTCGCTGGCGATGCGCACGATGCGCCGGGCCAGGTAAAGGGGATCGATACCCCCATCCAGCATGCGGCAGAACCAGTACAGCGCGGCATCCGGCGCGCTGCCGCGCACCGACTTGTGCAGCGCGGAAATCTGGTTGTAGAAGTCTTCGCCCTGCTTGTCGAAGCGCCGCGCGCCACCGCCGGCCAGCACCTCCCGGGCCAGATCCTCGCCGATGGCATCCGCGCCGCTGTCCAGCAGGTCGACGCTGATTTCCAGGAGATTCAGGAGCTTGCGGGCATCGCCGTCGGCGGCCCGCGCATACCAGCGGCGAATGTCCTCGTTCATGCCGACCAGCCGGGCGCCGTAGCCACGTTCCGGATCGGTCAGCGCCTGCGCCAGCACGGCCAGGAGGTCGTCCTCGGTCAGGGCGCGCAGCACGTAGACCCGCGACCGGGACAGCAGCGCGTTGTTGAGCTCGAACGAGGGATTCTCGGTCGTCGCGCCGATGAAGGTGAAGGTGCCGTCCTCGACGTGCGGCAGGAAGGCATCCTGCTGCGACTTGTTGAAGCGGTGCACCTCGTCCACGAACAGCAGGGTGCGCCGCCCGGACTGCGCCAGCCGGTGGCGGGCCTCGGCGACCTGCTCGCGAATCTCCCGCACCCCGGACAGGACCGCCGAGAGGGTCACGAACTCGGCCTCGGCATGATGGGCGACCAGCCGGGCCAGGGTGGTCTTGCCGGTGCCGGGCGGCCCCCAGAAGATCATCGAATGCAGGCGGCCGCCGCGGATGGCCTCATGGAGCGGCTTGCCCGGCGCCAGCAGGTGCCGCTGGCCGACATATTCGGCCAGCGTGCGTGGCCGCAGGCGATCGGCCAGGGGGGCCAGCATCGCACCGCTCATGCCGTCGTCAGGAACGTCGGACCGGGACGGCTCCCCGAGCGCGGCTCATTGCCCCTCGAACACATCCACGCCGGCCGGAGGCCTGAAGCTGAACAGGGCCGGATCGAGCCGGACGCCGGTCTTGAGGTTGTTGAAATAGATGCGCGTCAGCTGGCCGAAGTTGTCGCTCAGCTCCATGCCGATCAGGCTGTCATGCTCCAGCCCGATCTGCACGTAGCGGAAACCACTGTCCTCGTTCCTGGGAATCAGCTTGAGGATGGCGATGCCCTCCTCGTCCGACTGGTTCTCGATGGTGAAATTCTTCTCCAGCGGCACCTCGCCGGTCAGCAGCAGGGCCGGGGTCGAACCGATGGCCTGATCGAGCTTCTTGGCCGTCACCTGCTCCAGGTCCTTGTCATAGAACCATACCTTGCCGGTGCTGGAGACGATCTCCTGATGGTAGGGCTGCTGATAGTTCCAGCGGAACTTGCCCGGACGCTGCAGATAGAAAACGCCGCTGCTGCGCTTGCCGAGATTGCCTTTCTCGTCCACCTGCACCTGGGTGAATTCGGCCTGCAGGGTGCTCGCCCGGGCGAGGAAGCCCTTCAGCCGCTGCTCCGGCGTCACCGCCGCGGACAGGGAACAGGAGACGGCCAGCAGAATGGGGAATGCGGTATGTTTCAGCATGTTCGGAAGATGGCGAGAGTGATGCGGGGCGGCCGTCAGTCGAGCGGAAGGGCCCGGGCCAGCTCGGCGGCCAGCCCGGTATAGGTACGCGGGCTCAGCGCCAGCAGCCGCTCGCGGGCGACCTCCGGCAATGCCAGGCCGTCGATGAAGCGGGCCAGCGATTCGGCGTCGATGCGCTGGCCGCGGGTCAGATCCTTGAGCTTTTCGTAGGGTTTCTCGATGCCGTAGCGGCGCATGACGGTCTGGATCGGCTCGGCCAGCACTTCGGGATTGGCGGCCAGATCGGCCTCCAGCGCATCGGCATTGAGCTCCAGCTTGCCGATGCCCTTGAGCGTTGCCTGCAGCGCGATCAGGGTGTGCGCCAGGCCGACGCCGATATTGCGCAGCACGGTGGAATCGGTGAGGTCGCGCTGCCAGCGGGATATCGGCAGCTTCTCGGCCAGATGCGAGAAGACCGCGTTGGCCAGCCCCAGATTGCCCTCGGAGTTCTCGAAGTCGATGGGATTGACCTTGTGCGGCATGGTCGAGGAGCCGACCTCGCCGGCCACGGTTTTCTGCCGGAAGAATCCCAGAGAGATGTAGCCCCAGACATCACGGTCGAAATCCATCAGCACGGTATTGAACCGCGACAGGGCATGGAAGGTTTCCGCCAGATAGTCGTGCGGCTCGATCTGCGTGGTGTAGGGGTTGAACACCAGTCCCAGCGACTCGACGAAACGGCGGGCGAAGGCCGGCCAGTCCACATCCGGATAGGCGACGCAGTGGGCGTTGTAGTTGCCGACCGCGCCGTTGATCTTGCCGAGCAGTTCCACCGCGCCGACCTGGCGGGCCTGACGCGCCAGGCGGGCGGCGACGTTGGCGAACTCCTTGCCCAGGGTCGAGGGTGTCGCCGGCTGGCCATGGGTGCGCGACAGCATGGGCTGGTCGGCGTGGTCGCGGGCCTTCTCGCCGATGGCGGCGATAACCTTGCGCATGGCCGGCAGCAGCACCGCATCGCGCGCCTCGCGCAGCATCAGGCCGTAGGCCAGGTTGTTGATGTCCTCGGAGGTGCAGGCAAAGTGGATGAATTCGCTGACGGCCTCCAGTTCGGCATGGCCGGCGATCTTTTCCTTGAGGAAATACTCCACCGCCTTGACGTCATGGTTGGTGGTGCGCTCGATCTGCTTCACCCGCCCGGCATCCTCGGCGGTGAAACCGTCGACGATGGCGTTCAGCCGCGCCTGGGCCGTGGCGCTCAGGGCCGGCACCTCGGCGATGACGGGCTCCCCGGCCAGGGCCTGGAGCCAGCGCACCTCGACCAGGACACGGTAGCGGATCAGGCCATATTCGCTGAGGATGGCGCGCAGCGGTTCAACCTTGTCCGCATAGCGGCCGTCAATGGGGGAGAGATCAGTCAAAGCCATGTGTCTGTCCGCTTGGGTCGCGGCCCGGGCCGGGCGGTGTGCCGGGCGACAGGCCAGGATGGAAGAAAATCGCAGGAGGGCATTCTATCGCTTCGGTGCCCGGCCCCCGGCATCATCGCGCCGTCAGGCCAGCATGGCCATCGTGGCCGGTGGCCGGTCGACGAGCCCGCGCGCCTCGCCCCGGAAACTGGCGGATTCGATGATGCCGCCGCCGAGGCACTCGTCACCCCGGTAGAAGACCACCGACTGCCCGGGCGTCACGGCCCGCTGCGGCCGCTCGAAGCGCACCCGGCAGCGGCCGCCCTCCAGAAGCGTGACCTCGCAGGCCTGATCGGGCTGGCGGTAACGGGTCTTGGCGGCGCAGCGCAGGGGCGCCGTCGGCGGGCGCTCCCGGCACCAGTCCAGGGTGCCGGCCTCCAGGGTATCCGCCAGCAGCAGCGGGTGTTCATGACCCTGGCCGACGATCAGCACGTTCCGTCGCAGATCCTTGGCCAGTACATACCAGGCCTCGTCCGCCGCGCCCCGGATGCCGCCGATGCCGAAACCGCGCCGCTGGCCCAGGGTGTAGTACATCAATCCGTCATGCCGGCCCAGCGCCTGACCGTCGGCTGTCTCGATGACGCCGGGCTGGGCCGGCAGGTAGCGCTGCAGGAACGCCTTGAACCGCCGTTCGCCGATGAAACAGATGCCGGTGCTGTCGCGCTTGCGGGCATTGTCGAACCCGGCGCGGGCGGCGATGCGGCGAACCTCGGCCTTTTCCAGGTCGCCGATGGGAAACAGGGTCCGGGCCAACGGATCCTGGCCCAGCGTATGGATGAAATAGGTCTGGTCCTTGCCGCTGTCCACGCCCTTGAGCAGACGGTAGCCGCCGTCGCCGTGCGGCTCGATCCGCGCGTAATGGCCGGTAGCGATGCGGTCGGCGCCGAGGTCGCGGGCATAGTCGAGAAAGGCCCTGAACTTGATTTCCTTGTTGCAGAGGATGTCCGGGTTGGGGGTGCGGCCGGCCGCATATTCCCGGAGGAAGACCTCGAACACGTGATCCCAGTATTCGGCGGCGAAATTGACCGTCTGCAGCGGGATGCCGAGCCGGTCGCACACGGCCTGGGCATCGGCCAGGTCCTCCCTGGCGGTGCAGTATTCGGTGCCGTCGTCCTCGTCCCAGTTCTTCATGAACAGCCCGGTGACGGCATGGCCCTGCTCCAGCAGCCGCAGGGCGCTCACCGAGGAATCGACGCCGCCGGACATGCCGACGATCACCCGTCCGGCCATGACTCAGAGCCGCGTGGCCTTGAGCACGGCGAGCGGGTAACGCTCCCCGGCCAGGCAATCGTCGACACAGCACAGCACCAGTTCGCTGCGATGGCGGTCGCGGCAGGCCGCCAGCTCGTCGCGGGTCAGCCAGACCGGCCGGATGATGCCCTGGTCCAGCGACGCATCGGCCTCGTGCCGGTCGGCACACGCGGTAATGGCGAGGCGCAGGAAGCTGGCGGCACGGTCGGGCCGGCTCCAGAGGTAGACACCGACCAGCGCCTCCGGCTGGACGCGCCAGCCGGTTTCCTCGTAGGTTTCGCGCATCAGCGCCTCGATCAGGGATTCGCCGGCCTCGACATGGCCGGCGGGCTGGTTGATCACGTGCCGGCCCCGGTCGTCCCGTTCCTCCACCAGCAGCCAGCGGCCGTCGCGCTCGACCAGGTCAGCCACTGTGACGCGCGGGCGCGCGGCCGTCTGGATAAATTCCGGCGTCATCGGGTCTCAGGAAGAGTGTGGTGGGAACGGCGGCATCGGCGGATGGGCAGCAATTATGCCACAGGGTCGAACCTGACCGGCCGCCGCCAAAGGACCGCCACGGCAGGGACCCATGCCCCGCGCGCAGCTCTGCGACAAGCGAATGTCTGGTGCTATAGTTCCAGCCGCATCTTTCATCACCGGATCGATCCCTCGCACCATGGCCCAGCAACCTGATCACAGACTCCGAGACGATCTGGCGGTCGAGGAAGCCAAGCCCCGGCTCAAGCGGCCCCCGCTCTACAAGGTGTTCCTGCTCAACGACGATTTCACGCCCATGGAATTCGTGGTGGACATCCTCAAGATCTTCTTCGGCATGGACGAGGAGAGGGCCACCCAGGTCATGCTGCATGTGCATACCAAGGGCATCGGCGTCTGCGGGGTGTACTCGCGCGACATCGCCGAAACCAAGGTGCGCCAGGTCAACGATTTCTCCCGCCAGCACCAGCATCCCCTGCTCTGCGACATGGAGGAGGCCTGAGTTGAGCCCACCCCTGTCCGCCCACATAATCGCCGCACAGGCCGCCGGCCAAGGTTCCGGCCTCATGCCCCTCTCAGGAGTTCAATCATGCTGAGCAAAGAACTTGAGATCTCTCTCAACCACGCCTTCCGGACAGCCTACGAGAAGCGGCATGAATTCATCTCCGTCGAACATCTCCTGCTCGCCATGCTGGACAACCCGGCGGCGATGGAGGTACTCAAGGCCTGCGGCGCCAATCTCGACTGGCTGCGGCAGGAACTGCAAGGCTTCCTCGACGAAACCACGCCGCTGATCGCCCCCGGCGTCAAACGGGAGACCCAGCCCACGCTGGGCTTCCAGCGGGTACTGCAGCGCGCGGCCTTCCACGTGCAGTCGTCCGGCAAGCAGGAGGTCACCGGCGCCAACGTGCTGGTCGCCATCTTCAGCGAGCAGGACTCCCATGCCGTCTACCTGCTCAGCCAGCAGGACATCAGCCGGCTGGACGTGGTCAACTACATCTCCCACGGCATCACCAAGCCGCACGAGGAATCCGACCAGGCGCCCGGCGGCGCCCCGGCCAATGACAACGGCGAGCAGGCCGAAGCGAACCCCCTGGAGAAGTTCGCCGAGAATCTCAACGAGCTGGCGCGCTCCGGCAAGATCGACCCCCTGATCGGCCGCCGCGGCGAGGTCGAGCGCACCATCCAGGTGCTGTGCCGTCGGCGCAAGAACAACCCCCTGCTGGTGGGCGAGGCCGGGGTCGGCAAGACGGCCATCGCCGAGGGACTGGCGAAGAAGATCGTCGAGGGCGAGGTTCCGGAGGTCCTGGCCAACAGCACCATCTACGCGCTGGACCTCGGCGCCCTGGTGGCCGGCACCAAGTATCGCGGCGATTTCGAGAAGCGGCTGAAGTCGCTGCTGGCGCAGTTGAAGAAGCAGCCGCACGCCATCCTGTTCATCGACGAAATCCACACCATCATCGGCGCGGGCTCGGCCTCGGGCGGGGTCATGGATGCCTCGAACCTGATCAAGCCGGTGCTGGCCTCGGGCGACCTGCGCTGCATCGGCTCGACCACCTATCAGGAATACCGCGGCATCTTCGAGAAGGATCGCGCCCTGGCCCGCCGTTTCCAGAAGATCGACGTGCTGGAGCCCTCGGTGGACGAGACCTTCCAGATTCTCAAGGGCCTGAAATCGCGCTTCGAGGAACATCACGAGGTCAAATATTCGCTGGCGGCGCTGCGCACGGCCGCCGAGCTGTCCGACCGCTACATCACCGACCGCCACCTGCCGGACAAGGCCATCGATGTGATCGACGAGGCCGGGGCCGGCCAGCGGCTGTTGCCGGCGTCGAAGCGGAAGAAACTGATCGGCACGCTGGAGATCGAGGATATCGTCTCGAAGATCGCCCGCATTCCCCCGAAGACGGTCTCGACCAATGACAAGGACAAGCTGCGCGACCTGGAAAAGAACCTGAAGATGCTGGTGTTCGGCCAGGACGAGGCGATCACGACCCTCGCCGCCGCCATCAAGCTGTCACGGGCCGGCCTGCGCGAGGCACAGAAGCCGATCGGCTGCTTCCTGTTCGCGGGGCCCACCGGCGTCGGCAAGACCGAGGTGACGCGTCAGCTGGCCAAGGTCATGGGCGTCGAGCTGCTGCGCTTCGACATGTCGGAGTACATGGAACGGCATACGGTCTCGCGCCTGATCGGCGCGCCGCCCGGCTATGTGGGGTTCGACCAGGGCGGTCTCCTGACCGAGCAGGTCGGCAAGCACCCGCATGCGGTGGTGCTGCTGGACGAGATCGAGAAGGCCCACCCCGATGTCTTCAATCTGCTGCTGCAGGTGATGGATCACGGCACGCTGACCGACAACAACGGTCGCAAGGCGGATTTCCGCAACATCATCCTGATCATGACCACCAATGCCGGCGCCAGCGAGGGCGGCCGGCCATCCATCGGCTTCACCCGCCAGGATCACGTCAGCGACAGCCTGAAGGTCATCGAGCGGACGTTCTCACCGGAATTCCGCAACCGCCTGGACGCCATCATCCAGTTCAGGCCGCTCAGCATCGAGATCATCGCGCAGGTGGTCGACAAGTTCATGTTCGAACTGGAGACGCAGCTGGCGGAGAAGCGGGTATCGGTGGTGCTGGAACCGGAAGCCCGGCAATGGCTGGCCGAGCATGGCTTCGACCCGCAGATGGGCGCGCGGCCGATGAGCCGGGTCATCCAGGAGAAGATCAAGAAACCGCTGGCGGAGGCGATCCTGTTCGGAAAACTGGCCACCGGCGGCGTCGCCAGGATCGGCGTGGAAGACGGCGAGCTCTCCTTCTCGGTGGAGGGCGTGCCCGAGGTGTCCGAACCGGCCTGAACTAGCGCTGGCGGAAGGTGATGCGCCCCTTGCTGAGATCGTAGGGGGTCATCTCGACCTTGACGCGGTCACCGGTCAGGATCCGGATGTAATGCTTGCGCATCTTGCCGGAAATATGGGCCATCACGACGTGCCCGTTATCCAGCTCGACACGGAAGGTGGTGTTGGGCAGGGTCTCGATGACCTTGCCTTCCATCTCGATATGATCTTCTTTCGACATACGCTTTCTGGGTTGGCGGAATTTCCGGGAGACCCCGGAAAAAGCCGCGATCTTACCATATCGGCCACCCGATCCATTAACCGGGATGCAGCCGTTCCCAGCCGCCGTCGGCAAGTCGCTCCAGCGGCCGAAAGCCGGACTTGTAGGCCATCTTGCGGCAGTCCCTGACCCAGAATCCCAGATAGACGTGCGCCTGGCCCCGGCGGCCGGCCTCAGCGACCATCCACAGAATCGCCCAGGTACCGAGACTGAGGTGCTCCGCCGACGGCTCGTAGAAGGTATAGACCGCCGACAGGCCGTCCTCCAGCTCGTCCACCACGGCCACCGCCAGCAGCGTTTCGTCCGCGCGAAACTCGACGAAACGGGTGCCCTCCCAGCGCTGGTTGCCGAGGAAACGCATGAAATCCTCCGGCGAGGCGCCGGCCATCTCGCCATCGGCATGCCGGGCGTCCAGGTAGCGCGTGTAGAGCCGGTAATGCTCCGCCCGGAAGACCGGCGGCAGGACGGTCGCCGTCAGATGCGCGTTGCGCCTGGCGACCCGCCGCTGCGAACGGTTCGGGCGGAACCAGCGCACCGGGATGCGGACCGGCACGCAGGCCTCGCAGCCGGGGCAATGCGGCCGGTAGACCAGCTCGCCGCTGCGCCGGAAACCGTTGGCGACCAGCAGGGTATACAGCGATCTGTCCACGGCCAGCTCGGGCGGCACGAAGGCCATGCGCGCCTCGCGGCCCTCGAGATAGCCGCAGGGATGCGGCAGGCCGACGTAAAGCGGCAGGCTGACCTCGCGCTCCGTCATGCCGGCTGCCAGGCGGAAGCGGCCACGGGCGCCTCGCAATGGCGCTCCAGCAGCTCGGTGAACATCTGACGGCTGATGTCCCCGGCGCCCAGACTCTCCAGGTGCGGGGTGTGCACCTGGCAGTCGATCAGTCGATAGCCCCAGGCCGCGAGTTGCCGACACCCCAGCACGAAGGCCACCTTGGAGGCATCGGCGGCCCGGTGGAACATGGACTCGCCGAAGAACACCTGACCGATGGCCACGCCATACAGCCCGCCGACCAGTTCCCCGTCCCGCCAGGTCTCGAAGGAATGCGCCAGCCCCAGCCGGTGCAGGTGCCCGTAGGCCCGCAGCATCTCGGGCGTCAGCCAGGTACCGCCGGCACCGGTCCGGGGTGCGGAACAGGCCAGGATCACCGCGTCGAAAGCCCGGTCGTAACTGAAGGCGAAGTCACCCCGGCGCAGGCGCTTGCCCAGGCTGCGCGATACCTTCACCGCTTCCGGCGCCAGCACCCAGCGGGGATCGGGCGACCACCAGAGGATGGGCTCGCCGGCGTTGAACCAGGGGAAGATCCCGTGCCGGTAGGCGTTGCGCAATCGCTCCGGCGACAGGCAACCGCCGGCCGCGAGCAGGCCGTTGGGCTCCGCCAGGGCACTCGCCACCGGTGGAAAGGGCTGCGCCCGGTCGTGCGGATCGAGAATCGCGAACATCACGCCTGCCGATAGGGAGAGCGCTCCCCCATGCGTCGGATGTAGTCATCCATCATCGCCGCCTCCCGCTGCAGGAAACGGGCGACAGGCGCCCGAAAGTCCTCATGCGCCAGCCAATGACAGGAGGCGGTGCGCGCCGGCAGGAAACCGCGGCTGATCTTGTGCTCGCCCTGGGCGCCGGGCTCGAAGCGGCGCAGACCGCGGGCGATGCAGAACTCGATGCCCTGGTAATAGCAAGCCTCGAAATGCAGGCCCGGTATCTCCTCGCGACAGCCCCAGTAGCGCCCGTAGAGGGCATCGTCGCCCACCAGGAAATAGGCGGCAGCGACGATCTCGCCCGCCCGGCGGGCCAGCACCAGGCGCACCCGGGAACCCAGCGTTGCCGCCAGCTGCCGGAAGAAGGCCAGGGTAAGCGCGGGGAAATTGCCATGCCGGTCAAAGGTGTCGCGGTACAGTGCGTGGAAGGCTGCCCATTCGCGGGCCGAGACCTCCTCGCCGGCGAGCGGGACCAGCTCCACGCCAGCCTCCCGTACCCGCCGCCGCTCGCGCTGGATTTCCTTGCGCCGCTTGGCGGTCAGCGCGGCGAGGAAATGCTCGAAGCTCTGGTAACCCGGGTTTTCCCAGTGGAACTGGCAACCGGTGCGCCGCAGCAGGCCCGGCGCCTGCGTCAGTTCGTCATCGGTCGGGAACAGCCAGTGCAGGGACGAAACACCCAGCGAGCGCGCTGCCTCGATGGCGGCCCCGATCAACCGCGCGACCAGAGCGGGCTCGCGGAGGTCGGGACGGACGAGCAGCCGCGGACCGGTGGCCGGCGTGAAGGGCGATGCCGCCACCAGCTTGGGATAGTAGGTCCGCCCGGCCCGTTCGTGCGCCTCGGCCCAGGCCCAGTCGAAGACGAATTCACCGAAGGAATTGGATTTGAGGTACAGCGGCAGCGCTGCCAGCAGCTCGCCCGACGGATCCGTCAGCGTCAACGGCAGGGGAAACCAGCCGACCCGGTCGCCGAGACAGCCACCCTCCTCCAGGGCGAGCAGGAATTCGTGCCGCAGGCAGGGGAAGCCGGTGCAGCCCAGACGGTTCCACGCATCGCGGGCGATGGCGGCCATCCCGTCCTCCAGCAGCCGGACCTGCAAGCCATTGGAAGCCATGTAGCAGGCGGTGTCAGCCGCGCCGGGAGCGCGGCCGTATCGGGCGTTCGCGGCCCGCTTGTGGGATAATGTGCGCCTTTCCCGGATACCGGCAGCTGGCGTCAGCCATGCTCGTCCCGGCCCCGTTCTCCTCGTTCCGCAATTCCAGTTGCTCTCAAATGGCTCAATACGTTTATACCATGAACCGCGTGGGCAAGGTCGTGCCCCCGAAACGCGAGATTCTCAGGGATATTTCCCTGTCCTTCTTCCCCGGCGCCAAGATCGGTGTCCTGGGCCTGAACGGTTCCGGCAAGTCGACGCTGCTGCGCATCATGGCCGGCGTCGACACCGAATTCAACGGCGAGGCGCGCGCCCAGTCCGGCATCAACATCGGCTACCTGCCGCAGGAACCGCAACTCGACGCCAGCAAAACCGTGCGCGGCAATGTCGAGGAGGCCCTGTCCCATGTCAAGAATGCCCTGACCCGGCTGGATGAGGTCTACGCGGCCTATGCCGAGCCGGATGCCGACTTCGATGCTCTGGCCGCCGAACAGGCCAGGCTCGAAGGCATCATCCAGGCCAGCGATGGTCACAATCTGGAGCGCACCCTCGAAATCGCCGCCGACGCCCTGCGTCTGCCCGATTGGGACGCCGACGTGACCAAGCTATCCGGTGGCGAAAAGCGCCGCGTGGCGCTGTGCCGGCTGCTGCTGTCCGGTCCCGACATGCTGCTGCTGGACGAACCGACCAACCACCTGGACGCCGAATCGGTGGCCTGGCTGGAGCGCTTCCTGCACGACTTCCCCGGCACCGTCATCGCCGTCACCCATGATCGCTACTTCCTCGACAACGTGGCCGGCTGGATCCTTGAACTTGACCGCGGCCACGGCATCCCCTGGGAAGGCAATTACTCCACCTGGCTCGAACAGAAGGAGAAGCGACTGGAAATCGAGGAAAAGCAGGAGAGCGCCCGCCAGAAGGCCATGAAGGCGGAACTGGAGTGGGTGCGCGCCAACCCCAAGGGCCGCCATGCCAAGAGCAAGGCCCGCCTGCAACGCTTCGAGGAACTCACCAACCAGGAGACTCAGAAGCGCAACGAGACCAAGGAAATCTACATCCCGCCGGGCCCGCGCCTGGGCGACGTGGTGGTGGAGGTCGAAGGTCTGCGCAAGGGCTTCGGCGACCGCCTGCTGATCGACGATCTCAGCTTCCGCCTGCCGCCCGGTGGCATCGTCGGCATCATCGGCCCCAACGGCGCCGGCAAGACCACCCTGTTCCGCATGATCGCGGGGACCGAGCAGCCAGACGGCGGCACCATCCGCCACGGCGAGACGGTGAAGGTTTCCCACGTCGATCAAACCCGCGACCATCTGGACGACAACAAGACCGTCTGGGAGGAAATCTCCGACGGGCTGGACATGATCACCGTCGGCAGCTACACCACGCCGTCCCGCGCCTACTGCGGCCGCTTCAACTTCAAGGGCTCCGACCAGCAGAAACGGATCGGCGACCTGTCCGGCGGCGAACGCAACCGCGTCCACCTGGCCAAGCTGCTGAAGAGCGGCGGCAACGTCCTGCTCCTGGACGAACCGACCAACGACCTCGATGTGGAAACCCTGCGCGCGCTGGAGGAAGCCCTGCTCGACTTCCCCGGCTGCGCCGTGGTGATATCGCATGACCGCTGGTTCCTGGACCGCATCGCCACCCACATCCTGGCCTTCGAAGGCGACAGCAAGGTGGTCTGGTTCGAGGGCAACTACGCCGACTACGAGGCCGACCGCAAGCGCCGTCTGGGCGACGAGGCCGACAACCCCCACCGCATCCGCTACAAACCCCTGGCCGGCTGAGCCGGCCCACCCCCTGAGGGCGGCCCCGCCAAGCGGGGCCCGCCTTTGCCTCTTGATCCCATCTGCACCGGACTCCATGACAGAAACCCCGCAAACCTTCGCCGAACTCGACCTGCCCCCCACCCTGCTGGAAACGGTCCGGGAAATCGGCTACGAATCGCCCTCCCCCATTCAGGCCGCCAGCATCCCGCACCTGCTGGCTGGACGCGACCTGCTCGGCCAGGCCCAGACCGGTACCGGCAAGACGGCCGCCTTCGCCCTGCCGATCCTGAGCCGCATCGACGTATCGCGGCGCGTCCCCCAGGCCCTGGTATTGGCGCCGACTCGCGAACTGGCGATCCAGGTCGCCGAGGCCTTCCAGACCTATGCCCGCCATCTGGAGGGCTTCCACATCCTGCCGGTCTACGGCGGCCAGGGCATGGGCCAGCAGCTGCGCCAGCTGGCGCGCGGCGTCCATGTCATCGTCGGCACCCCCGGCCGGATCATGGATCACCTGCGCCGCGAGACCCTCAATCTCGACCAGTTGCAGACCCTGGTGCTGGACGAGGCCGATGAAATGCTGCGCATGGGCTTCATCGAGGATGTCGAATGGATCCTCGAACACACGCCCGACACCCGGCAGACCGCCCTGTTCTCGGCCACCATGCCGCCGGTCATCAAGAAGATCGCCAACCGACATCTGCGCGATCCGGCCGAGATCAAGATCCAGAGCAAGACCTCCACCGTGGAGGCCATCAATCAGCAATACTGGCTGGTATCGGGCCTGCAGAAGCTGGAGGCGCTGACCCGCATCCTCGATGCCGACGACATCGACGCGATGATCATCTTCGTCCGCACCAAGACCGAGACCGTCGAACTGGCCGAGAAGCTGGAGGCGCGCGGCTACGAGGCGGCGGCACTGAACGGCGACATGAGCCAGGCCCTGCGCGAGAAGGTCATTGATCGGCTTAAGAAAGGTTCGCTGGATATCGTGATCGCGACCGACGTGGCCGCCCGAGGTCTGGATGTCGAACGCATCACCCATGTCGTCAACTATGACATCCCCTACGACACCGAAACCTATGTGCACCGCATCGGTCGCACCGGCCGGGCGGGTCGCAAGGGCACAGCCATCCTGTTTGTTGCACCCCGCGAACGTCGCATGTTGCGCGCCATCGAGCAGGCGACCCGTTCGCCCATCCAGCAGATGCGGCTACCGACGCTCCGCGATATCGCCGACAAGCGAACCGAACAGTTCAAGGCGCAACTGGTCGAGACGCTCGACAGCCAGGATGTCACGTTCTACCGGGATCTCATCGACAAACTCGTCGCCGAGGACATTGGCGAGCCTGCGGATATTGCCGCGGCCATCGCCCATCTTTTGTTCCGGGAACGCCCGCTGGCGGCCGCGGATGAACCGGAACCGCCGATGCGTGAGTTTTCAAGGGATTTCAATGACGGCCGTCCATCGGCGCGCCGAAACGAGCGGTTCGAGGGACGTGGTGACACCCGACGTGAACCCAGAGGGGACTTCCGTCGTCCGGAAGGGGACATGCGCAGCTTCACCATCGATGTCGGCCGGAGCCATGGCGTCATGCCCAAGGACATCGTCGGCGCCATCGCCAACGAGGGCGGCATCGGCGCCCGCCAGATCGGGGCCATCAAGCTGTTCGACACCTACAGCACGGTCGAACTGCCGGCAGGTCTACCCAATGAAGTATTTCAGGCACTGGGCCGCACCTGGATCCGGGGTCAGCGGATCAATCTGCAGCCTACGGAAGGCAGCGCTCCCCGCAAGCCATCCGCGCCGCCGAAACGCAGCTATGGCGGCGATAAACCCAGCGGAGACAAGCCACCGCGCAAGAAAAAGGTGGAAGGGTTGACGCTACCGCCGTCAAAATATCGAAAGAAATCGGATCAGACAGACGAATAAAGTCGGGCTTGTGAACAGTCAACCGAACACCCTCTGAGCCTAGCAGGTTGTCTGTTTCATCTTAGCCAAAAATAACTGCTTGAGTTCATTTCAATAGATCGAGCACTCAAGCAAGCTCGAGTCGCACAGGATATTTAATTCCTAAATCAAGCCAATTAACGTGGGCTACTATGACACAAAAGGTCCTTATTGAAGATGAGTTCGTCGAAGATGAGATTTCAATCAGCGACATCCTGAGAAAATTATGGAGGCGGCGTGGACTCATTCTTGCGGTCACGTTATTAAGCCTCGGCCTAGGCATCATTTACCTTTTTTCATCGGCGACGGTAAAGAGAACCCCGGTTACCTTGCTTGTCGAACTGACCAGCATCAAGAATGGCAAATATCCTAACGGCGCAGATTTCTCACCCATGGATTTGAAATCTCCTGATGTGTTGCGAGTTTTGATTGAAAAGTACAAACCTAAGGACGAAAGCAAGTTCGGCGAGGCCATCACAGTGAACTATGGGTCTGACTTAATGCTTGGTATCCACGAGTCCTATAAAATGCAACTTGGGGCGAAGGGACTTACCACCGCAGACTTACAGAAAATCAATACTGACTATAAGACGGCACTTGATGAAGTGGCTCGCCGCGGCCTGGAGATTACCTTCGATTACCAGCTGGCGAACCTCACCAAAGACGAAGGCAGACAGGTCGCCAATGATCTGCCCAGAATCTGGAACGATGTCTATCTAAAGAAATATAAAGTTTTGATTGACCCGGAGATTGCCGAAATAGCAACCGAACCAAAAGATATTTCCCTATCAAAACCCACAGCGCTAATCGAACTCTCTCGCATAATTAGCGCCATGACAAATGGATTAAAAATTATAACCAAGGACAATCGCTATTCAACCATCAAAAATCAGGAGGGGAGAACCGCTTTCGATGTGCTCAAGGATTTAGATTTTTTCAGAAATATACATTTATTGCCCATGATGGCAGCTTCCGTTCTTAAGGCTGACCCGTCATCCCAAGCTTATGCCCAGAGCATCCGACTACAGATCGATGAACTCAATCGCAACATCGCATCGCTGGACGAGCTTGCACAGCAAATGATTAGCTATCAGAAAAGCTACGATAGAAGTGACCAGACAAAGAATAAAACCACTGGAGACAACCTTGAACTTTCCGACAGCACATTATCCGAAATCCTGAAACTCTCAACCCAGGCCGCATTAAGCGATTTCCTCAAAGATACCCTTAACTCAAAGCGTGAATTATCCTTTAAACGATCAGAACTGCAGACCGAATTTGATCGATTGACAAATGCTAGCAACACTATCCACAACGAGGAATACACGAATTTAGCGGAGAAGAAGCTCTCTGCCTTGCTCGGCAGTTACCAGTCACTGATTGATAAAATACGCTCAAGCGCAACATTCAACACTCGAAGTTTCTACACACCTATCGGAAATCCCGAGCCATTCGTATCAAAATGGCCGGACAAGTCATTGCTTATCTTGGCGCTTACAACCATGATGGGCTTGGTTTTCTCCACAGCCATTGCTTTGCTGCTACCCGGAAAGCACCAGCACCAAAATCCTAGATAATCATCTTGGCGCGTGGCGGGCATTCATCGCTGCGCGCTAAAAGTCGCGGCTAAACCAACCGGCCACATGACCTTCTGCTGAAAGGTGCAACGACCGAGTGTTTGCACCTAAACGCTAAGCTAATGCCATCCAGCACATGACCCCACGCAAAATCCTCGTCACCAGCGCCCTGCCCTATGCCAACGGCCCGATTCACCTGGGTCACCTTGTCGAATACATCCAGACCGATATCTGGGTGCGTTTTCAGAAGATGCGCGGGCATGAGTGCCATTATGTCTGTGCCGACGATACCCACGGCACGCCGATCATGCTGCGGGCGGAAAAGGAAGGCATCACGCCGGAGGCGTTGATCGCCCGGGTGCAGCAGGAGCATGAGCGGGATTTCGCCGGCTTCCACGTCGCTTTCGATCACTACTACTCCACCCACTCGGAGGAAACGCGGCAGTTCGCGGCCACGATTTACGAACGCCTGAAATCCAACGGGCTGATCGAGTCGCGCAGCATCGAGCAGTACTACGATCCCGAAAAGGCGATGTTCCTGCCGGACCGCTTCATCAAGGGCGAGTGTCCGCGTTGCCATGCCAAGGACCAGTACGGGGATTCCTGCGAAGCCTGTGGCGCGACGTATTCGCCGACCGACTTAATCGATCCTTATTCGGCCGTCTCCGGTGCGACGCCGGTACGCAAGGAATCGGTGCATTATTTCTTCAAGCTTGGCCAGTGCGAGGATTTCCTGAAATCATGGACGCGGGCCGGTCATCTGCAGACGGAAGCGGCCAACAAGATGGCGGAGTGGTTCGAGGCCGGGCTGGCCGACTGGGACATTTCCCGCGACGCGCCCTATTTCGGCTTCGAAATTCCCGATGCGCCGGGCAAGTTCTTCTACGTGTGGCTGGACGCGCCCATCGGCTACATGGGCAGCTTCGCCAAGCTGTGCGAAAAACTGGGACTGAATGTCGAGGATTACTGGCGCAAGGATTCCGCCGCCGAGCTGTATCACTTCATCGGCAAGGACATTCTGTATTTCCATGCGCTGTTCTGGCCGGCCATGCTGGAATATTCGGATTTCCGCACACCGACGAATATCTTCGCCCACGGCTTTCTGACGGTGAACGGCGAAAAGATGTCGAAATCGCGCGGTACCTTCATCACGGCCGAGAGTTATCTCAGTCAGGGCCTGAACCCGGAATGGCTACGCTATTACTATGCCTGCAAGCTGAACGGCAGCATGGAGGATATCGACCTCAACCTCGAGGATTTCGTGCTGCGGGTCAATTCCGACCTGGTCGGCAAATACGTCAACATCGCCAGCCGCACGGCAGGCTTCGTGACCAAGCTGCTGGATGGCCAACTGGATCTCGGCTTCTGGAATACGACAGAGGGTCAGGCGCTGCTTGACGGGCAACGCGATGCCGCGAACGCCATTGCCGAGGCCTACGAGAACCGCGATTACGCCAGAGCCACCCGCGAAATCATGCGCATCGCCGATACCATCAACGAATACGTCAACGACCAGGAGCCCTGGAAGGTCGCGAAGCTCGATGACCAGCGCGAACGGCTGCAGACGATCTGCACCCGCAGCCTGCAAGGCTTCCATACCCTTTCGGTGCTGCTTTCCCCACTTTTGCCGCAACTCACTTCGCGCGTCGCCACGGAATTCTTCGGCATGGACCGCGATTTCAACTGGCATGATCTCGGGCAGCCGGTGGCATCCATCCAGCCCTATCAGCATCTGATGACACGGGTCGATCCCCAGCAGGTCGAGACTCTGGTCGAAAGCAACAAACAGAATCTGCAGGCCACCCAGCCGGAACCCCATTCCGAGCAGCGCCATGCCGAGCATCAGCAGCATGCCATCCAGCCGATCGCCGACACCATCGGCATCGAGGATTTCGCCAGAATCGACCTGCGCATCGCCCGCATCGTCAAGGCGGACCATGTGCCGGGCGCGGACAAGCTGTTGCAACTGACGCTGGATATCGGCGAGGCGGAGCCGCGCAATGTCTTCGCTGGCATCAAGTCGGCCTACGATCCCTCGCAACTGACAGGAAAGCTGACGGTGATGGTCGCCAACCTGGCCCCGCGCAAGATGAAGTTCGGGCTTTCCGAAGGCATGGTGCTGGCGGCCAGTGACGAACGCGGCGGGCCGTTCGTGCTGATCCCCGACGAAGGCGCCCAGCCGGGCATGCGCGTGAAATAGGCCGGGAGGATAGCCCGCTCAGAAGGTCTGGGTGGGCTGCTTGCTGTCCCGGTAGGCGACCAGATAGCGCTCGATGCGCTCCCGGATCGACTTGCCCTCCTTGTCGTCGAACTGGATGCCGATACCCTGCGGGCGGCGGTTTTCCCCCTGATGCGGGGAGATGAACACGACCTTGCCGACCACCGGGATGCGCTCGGGCTCGTTCATCAGATGCAGCAGCAGGAATACCTCGTCGCCGAGCCGGTAGCGGCGCTGTGTGGGGATGAACAGCCCGCCGCCTCTGACCCAGGGCATGTAGTAGGCGTACAGCACGCCGGCATCGCGAATGCCCAGCGACAGCATGCCCAGGTTGGCCATCGGCAGGTCCTCGCCCGCGCGCGACCCCGGCTGCTCATCCATGCCGGCTGCCCAGCCGCGACCAGCGAATCAGGGTCTCCTCCAGCAACAGCTGCCGGTTGGCCTGGGTTCCCAGTGCCTGCCGGAGGGCCAGCAGTTCCCGCCAGTAGTTCAGCAGGCCGCGCGGACCCAGGCCGGCCGCCAGTCGCTGCAACTCGGGCAGGACATCGGCATTGCGCACCCTCAGGGGCGAAGCGCCCACGGCCAGGCGGATCAGATCCGGGAGCCAGCACAGCATCCAGTCCAGGCACTCCTCGTGCGACAGAGCATGCCAGCGTTCGGCCACCGCCACCGGATCCTGCCGCTGGTCGGCGATGGCCCGGAATTCCTCGAATACCCGCCGGCGCCGTTCGACGACATCGCTGTCCGCCAGCGCCAGGGCCCGCAGCGGCGAGCCACCGGCGGCATTCAGCAACGTATCCGCCGCGATTCCCGGCTGTCGCAGCGACAGCCAGTGGGCCGCCTCCGCGGCCGTGGGCGGGGTAATGGCAATCTTCTGGCAGCGGCTGAGGATGGTCGGCGGCAACCGGGAAGGCGCCTCGGCAACCAGGATGATCAGGTTGTGTTCGGCCGGCTCCTCCAGCGTCTTCAGCAAGGCATTGGCGGAGCTGACGTTCATCTGCTCGGCCCGCTCGATGAGCGAAACCCGGTAACCCTCGTACTGGGCTTTCAGCGCCAGATCGCCGATCAGCCTGCGGATGGCGTCGACCCGGATCGGCTTGCCCGGCTCCTCGGGCGCGATCCGCCGATAGTCGGGATGCGTCCCGGCCGCGAGCAGATGGCAGCCGGCACATCGGCCACAGGGCCGTGTGCCGGCACCGGTGCACAGCAGCCGGTGGGCGAAGCGCTCGGCCAGGGCCGCCTTGCCCAGACCGCTGGGACCGTGGATCAGCAGAGCCTGGGGCAGACGACCGCCCTCGACATGCGCCTGCAACCGTTCCCAGGCCGGCAGCAGCCAGGGGTGGAGTTCGCCTTCGGGAGCCGCGTTCATTCGTCGTGGCCCAGGAGTTCGTCCAGATGGACGGCAATGCGCGCCTGCACCTCGGCCAGCGTGCCGGACGCATCCACGCGACGGATGCGCCGTGGCTGCTGTGCCGCGCGTTCCCGATAGGCGGCGCGCACACGCTGGAAGAAGGCATCCGTCTCCGCTTCGAAGCGGTCCATGCTGCCCCGGCGGCGCGCCCTCGCTAGGCCAAGTTCGACGGGAACGTCCAGCAGCAGCGTGAGGTCCGGTTGCAGCCCGGCCTGCACCCACGCCTCCAGCTGGGCGATGACAGCCAGCGGTACGCCACGGCCGCCGCCCTGGTAGGCATAGCTGGCGTCGGTAAAGCGGTCGCACAGCACCCAGCGGCCCACTGCCAGGGCCGGCCGGATGACATCGCGCAGATGCTGGGCACGGGCGGCGAAGACCAGCAGCAGCTCGGCCTGCGCGTCGATCTCGCCATCGCCCAGCAACAGGCCGCGCACGCGCTCACCCAGGGGTGTTCCGCCCGGCTCGCGGGTGCGGACCAGATCGATGCCGCGCGCCCGCAGATAATCCTCGATGAAACCGAGGTTGGTGGTCTTGCCGACCCCTTCCCCGCCCTCGAGGGTAATGAAACGGGGCCGCATGTCAGCGGCGCCGCTGGAACTGGTCGACCGCACGCTCATGCTCCTCCAGCGTCGCCGAAAACACATGTGAACCATCGCCGCGAGCGACGAAATAGAGACTGCCACCCGCCGCGGGATGCAGGGCGGCACGGATGGACTGGCGGCCGGGCAGCGCGATCGGCGTCGGCGGCAGGCCGCTGCGGGTATAGGTGTTGTAGGGCGTGTCGCGCCGCAGATCCTCCCTACGGATGTTGCCCTGGAACTGCTCGCCCATGCCGTAGATGACGGTCGGATCGGTCTGCAGGCGCATGCCCTGCAACAGACGCCGCACGAAGACACCGGCGATGGCCGGCCGTTCGCTGGCCTGCCCGGTCTCCTTCTCGACGATGGACGCCAGGGTCAGCGCCTCTTCCGGGCTGTTGAGCGGCAGGTTCGGGGCGCGGTCCTGCCATTCGGCCGCGAGGATGGCGCGCATTTTGCGGTGGGCCTGCCTGAGAATGTCGAGATCGGAGGTGTGCCGACCGGTGAAATAGGTGTCGGGGAAGAACTGGCCTTCCGGGAGCAGGCCCGGCGATCCGAGCAGCGCCATGATGTCCTCGGCCGTCCGTCCGGCGGTTTCCTGCCGGAGGTTCGGATGCCGCGCCAGCGCCTCGCGCATCTGCCTGAAGGTCCAGCCCTCGATGATGGTGACCGGCTCCTGCCGGGATCGGCCGCTGACCAGCATGTCCAGCAGACCGCGTGCCGTGGTGCCCGGCGGGATTTCATACTCGCCGAACTTGAGATCGCCACTGACGCCGCGGGTCGCCGCCAGCAGCCGCAGCCACACGGGCTCGACCACGATCCGCCGCTGGCGAAGCTCCTGGGCCACGGCGGCGAGTCCCTGCCCCTTGTGAACCATCAGGCGCTCACTCTGGCGGATGGGCAGGGGACGGTCGAGGCTGGAGCGGTAATCGGCATGGATCCACAGCCCCAGCAACAACAGGGCGAAAAGGCCGGCGACCCCGCGCATCAGGCGGGCACGGCGGCCCGTTCCGCCGCCTCGTGCAGCCATGCGCGGAACTTGCGGGTCCAGGGGCCCACGGGGTATTCGCGCACCCCGATCAGCTCGCGCATGGGCCAGAGCCCGATGACGCTGTTGCTCAGGAAGACTTCATCCGCCGCCAGCAGGTCGGCGGGGATGAGGCGGGTCTCCTGGCACGCCAGGCCCAGCCGGTCCGCCGCCTGCCACACCAGGGTGCGCATGACGCCCTGGATGCCACAGCGGTCCAGCCGGGGCGTCAGCAGGCAGCCGTCCCGGACGAGGAACAGGTTGCTCTGCGTGCCCTCGACCACGAAGCCCTCCGCGTCCAGCATGATGCCCTCGGCAACCTCGGGATCGGACCACTCCGAGCGTGCCAGCACCTGCTCCAGACGGTTCAGGTGCTTGATGCCGGCCAGCGAGGGATTGATGCCCAGGCGGGTGTGGCAATACCGGACCGTCACGCCGGCAGTGGCGTGGGTCGGCGGATACGCGACGGGCGGGTGGAGAGCCAGCACACGGGTGGGGGCAACGCTGTCCGGCGGACGGTAACCGCGTCCGCCGATGCCGCGGGTCAGCATGATCTTCAGCACGCCGTCGCGGCAATCACCGATCAGCGCGCGAACCTCCCCGGTCAGCACGGCCCTGTCGGGTTCAGGCAATCCCAGTCGACCGGCGTCCCGGGCCAGCCGCTGCAGATGCAGGTCGAGGAACAGCGGCGAGCCGCCCACCACGCGCAGGGTGGTGAAGATGCCGTCGCCATACTGAAAGCCGCGGTCCAGCACGGCGACGCTATCACGCGAGTGGCCATCGACCAGCATCCGCGTCATGGCAGCGCCCGGACGGAGGCGAGCCTGCCGGGCCGCCATCCGGCGCGGGCGGATTCAATCGAAACGCTTGAAGATAAGCGTGCCGTTGGTGCCGCCAAAACCGAACGAGTTGGACATGACATGCTGCAATTTCATCTCGCGGGCATGATGGGGAACGTAGTCCAGGTCGCAGGCCGGATCGGGATGGTCGAGATTGATGGTCGGCGGCACCACCTGATCGCGCAGTGCCAGCACCGAGAAGATTGCCTCGATGCCGCCGGCCGCGCCGAGCATGTGCCCGGTCATCGACTTGGTGGAACTGACGGCGACGCGGTAGGCGTGGTCGCCCAGCACCATCTTGACCGCCTGGGTCTCGGCGATGTCGCCAGTGGGAGTCGAGGTTCCGTGGGCGTTGATGTAGTCGATATCCTCGGGATTGAGGCGCGCGTCGCGCAAGGCGTGCTCCATGCATCGGGCAGCACCCTCGCCACCCGCCGGTGGCTGGGTCATGTGATAGGCATCGGCGCTCATGCCGAAGCCGACCAGTTCGGCATAGATCGTCGCACCGCGCCGGCGGGCATGCTCCAGCTCCTCCAGCACCATCACGCCGGCGCCATCACTGAGGACGAAGCCATCGCGCTCGCTGTCCCAGGGCCGGCTGGCCCGCTGGGGGTCGTCGTTGCGCCGCGACAGCGCCTTGGCCGAGGCAAAGCCGCCGAGCGAGGTCGGCGAGGTTGCCATTTCCGCGCCGCCGGCCACCATGACGTCGGCGTCGCCGTACATGATGACGCGGGCGGCCTCGCCGATGTTGTGGGTACCGGTGGTGCAGGCCGTGACGATGGCGAAGTTGGGGCCTTTCAGGCCGTACTTGATCGACAGGTTGCCCGAAATCATGTTGATGATATTGCTGGGCACGAAGAAGGGCGAAATCCTGCGAGGACCGCCCTTGAGGAAAGCATTGTGGCCGATTTCGATACCGGTGATGCCGCCGATGCCAGCACCGATGGCGACACCGATGCGCTCGGCGTTGGCCTCGGTCGCCGCCAGCCCGGCGTGCTCGATGGCCTGGCAGCCAGCGGCAAGTCCGTAATGGATGAAGACATCCATCTTCTTGGCTTCCTTGTCGCTGATGTACTGGGTGATGTCGAAATTGCGCACGCTTCCCCCGATACGGGTGGAAAAGTCGGACACATCGAAGACATCCAGCGGACCGATGCCGCTTCTGCCGTTCAGCACGTTTTCCCAGGATTCGGCCGCCGTGAGTCCCACGGGGGACACGGCGCCGAACCCGGTGACCACTACACGTCGTTTACTCAAGGCCTTGTCCCGGTCGAAAGGGTGAAGGGGAAATCAAAACGCAAGAAACCCCGCGCTGCCGAGCCGCGCGGGGTTCCGATCTGACGAAGCGATCAGACGTGCGCGGTGATGTAGTCGATAGCCTGCTGGACTGTGGTGATCTTCTCGGCGTCCTCGTCCGGAATCTCGCACTCGAACTCCTCTTCGAGCGCCATGACCAGTTCGACCGTATCCAGTGAATCGGCGCCGAGATCGTCGACAAAGGACGCTTCGTTGGTGACTTCCTCCTTTACGCCCAATTGTTCGGCTACGATCTTCTTTACGCGCTCTGCTACATCGCTCATGGTGAATCCTCAGTCGTTACGTCTGGTTTGATTGTATGGGTGGTTGATATTGCCCCTGGCTAGTCAGGGGTCACGTCCTGTTTGGCTTTACTTGTGCCGGCTGCCGCGACGATATCCGCAGGGGCACTTTATGACATGAACCGGCATTATGCCATATACATGCCGCCATTCACGTGCAAGGTCTCGCCGGTGATATAGCTGCCATCGCGGGAACACAGGAAGCTCACGGCGCCGGCAATTTCCTCCGCCGCGCCCAGCCGCGCCAGCGGAATGTTCTGCAGCAGGGCCTGGCGCTGCTCCTCGGCGAGCGCCCGCGTCATGTCCGTGTCGATGAAGCCCGGCGCCACGCAATTGACCGTGATGCCCCGGGAGCCGACCTCCTTGGCCAGCGACTTGGTGAAGCCGATGATGCCGGCCTTGGCGGCGGCATAGTTGGTCTGGCCGGCGTTGCCGGTGACGCCCACCACGGAGGTGATATTGACGATGCGTCCCTGGCGAGCCTTCATCATGCCGCGCATGCAGGCCTTGCTGAGCCGGAAGATGGAGGTCAGGTTGGTGCGCAGGATATCGTCCCACTCCTCGTCCTTCATGCGCATGAGCAGGTTGTCGCGGGTGATGCCGGCGTTGTTGACCAGCACCGCGGGCGTTCCGAATTCGCCGCTGACCGCCTCGATGAAGGCTTCGATCGCCCCCGGTTCCGCCACATTCAGCACTCGGCCGACGCCCTCGAGACCGGCTTCCTCCAGGTAGACGGTGATGGCGGAGGCACCCACGTCGCTGGTGGCGGTACCGACGACAAAGAAGCCATCATCGGCGAGACGTTCGGCGATGGCACGGCCGATACCCCGGCTGGCGCCGGTGACGATTGCTAGGGGACAACTCATGCGAGGAGACCTTTGGCCTTGAGTAAAGAGGAAGTATCGAACAGCGCCTCGGTGCGAGCGTCGCCGACGATGCGCTTGTTGAGGCCGGCCAGCACGCGGCCCGGCCCGCACTCGACGAAACGGTCGACACCCTGGGCCGCCATGTGGCGAATGGTTTCCACCCAGCGGACCGAGCCGCACAGCTGTTGCGTCAGGGCCTCGCGCATCGCCTCGGGTTCGGCGTGCGCCGCGACGTCGACATTGTGGATCACCGGCAGCGCCGGCAACCGCAGGGGAATGGCAGCGAGGATGCCACGGAAGGCATCCGCCGCCGGCTGCATCAGCGGGCAATGCGAGGGCACGCTGACCGGCAGTATCACGGCCCGCTTGGCGCCGGCCGCCTTGGCCAGTTCGGTGGCGCGCGCAACCGCCTCGCGGTGGCCGGCAATGACCACCTGGCCGGGAGCATTGAAGTTGGCGGCCGTGACCCGTTCACCGTCATGGCTGGCCTGTTCGCACACGGTCAGCACTTGCGCGTCGTCGAGCCCCAGCACGGCGGCCATGGCACCGACATGTTCCGGCACGGCCTCCTGCATCAGCCGCGCCCGCTCGGCGACCAGCCGTATCCCGTCCCTGAATTCCAGCACCCCGGCACAAACCAGTGCGGTGTATTCGCCTAGACTGTGCCCCGCCAGCCAGGCGGGGCGAACATCCGTCTCCCGGCACCAGACCCGCCAGGCCGCGACACCGGCCGCCAGCATGGCCGGCTGGGTCTGGCGGGTAGCGTTGAGCCGCTCTTCCGGGCCGTTGCAGACGAGATCCCAGAGCTCGTAGCCCAGGGTCTCCGAGGCCTCGGCAAAGGTTTCGGCGACGCTGCCATGCGATTGGGCCAGTTCGGCCAGCATGCCGACCGACTGGGAGCCCTGCCCCGGGAAGATAAACGCCAGACCTGAATCCACGCCGCGCATCGGTCCTCTCTATCGTTGTTTTTCGTCTCGCCGGTCAATAGCGCAACAGCGCCGAGCCCCAGGCAAAGCCGCCGCCGAAGGCCTCCATCAGTACGGTCTGTCCGCGACGGATGCGGCCATCGCGGATGGCCTCGTTGAGGGCCAGCGGAATGGAGGCCGAGGAGGTGTTGCCCTGCTTCTCGACGGTGCACACCACCTGATCCATCGACATCTTCAGCTTCTTGGCGGTAGCCGTGATGATGCGGATATTGGCCTGATGCGGCACCAGCCAATCGACATCGGCCTTTTCCAGCCCGTTCTCCTCCAGCGTCTCGTCGACGATGCGGCCCAGCGTGTTGACCGCCACCTTGAAGACCTCGTTGCCCTGCATCTTCAGATAGCGGGACGCCGTTTCCTCTTCCGGGTGATTGGCCGCCAAGTTGGGCACATACAGCAGATCCTGATACTGGCCGTCGGAATGGATGTGCGTGCTCATCAGCCCCGGTTCGTCGGCCGCGCCCAGCACCACCGCCCCGGCGCCATCGCCGAACAGCACGCAAGTGGAGCGATCGGTCCAGTCGACCAGGCGCGAGTTCATCTCGCTGCCGACGACCAGCACGTGGCTGGCGCTGCCGGCGCGGATGTACTGATCCGCGATGCTGAGGGCGAAGATGAACCCGGAACAGGCTGCCTGGATGTCGAAGGCGGCGCATTCGCGGATGCCCAGCCGATGCTGCAACAGGCAGGCGGTACTGGGAAAGACGCGGTCCGGCGTGCCGGTACCGACGATGATGAGATCGAGCTGCTCGGGTTCGAGCCCGGCGGCCTCCAGCGCCTGCCGGGCGGCGATTTCGGCCATGCTCGACGCCGTTTCATGCTTGGCGGCGATGCGGCGCTCGCGGATGCCGGTGCGCTCGACGATCCACTCGTCGGTGGTCTCGACGGTCCGGGAAATCTGTTCGTTGGTGAGAATGTTTTCCGGCAGGTAACCGCCGGTTCCGAGCAGTGTGGCGTAGCGGCTCACGCGATCTTCCTCGCGGCAAAGACTTCGGCCACCCGTTCGCCGATGCGGTCGGGCACGCCCTTCTCGACTTCGAGCATGGCCACCCGGATGGCATTGGCAATGGCCACCCGGTCGGCATTGCCGTGACTTTTGACCACGATGCCGCGCAGGCCGACCAGGCTGGCGCCGTTGTAGCGCCGCGGGTCGAAGCGCCTGCGGAAAGCCCGGAGAACCGGCAGCGCCAGCAGCCCGAGCAGCTTGCTGAAGAGATTGCGGCCGAACTCGTCCTTCAGGGAGTTGCCCAGCAGCTTGGCGAAGCCCTCGATCGCCTTCAGCGCCACGTTGCCGGTAAAGCCGTCGGTCACCACTACGTCGACGTTGCCGGCAAAGATGTCATTGCCTTCGACAAAGCCGACAAAGTTGATGTGGGTGTCGGTCAGCAGCTTGGCGGCCTGCTTGACCTGCTCGTTGCCCTTGATTTCCTCCTCGCCGATGTTGAGCAGGCCAACCCGGGGATGTTCGCGATCCTCGACCGCCTTGACCAGCTCGTAGCCCATGATGGCGAACTGGCAGAGATGCTCGGCTGTACAGTCGACATTGGCGCCCAGATCAAGGACATGGGTATGTCCAGTCCGGGACGGCATCATGGCGATGATGGCCGGTCGGTCGACGCCGGGTATCGTCTTCAGGACGAATTTGGCGATCGCCATCAGGGCGCCGGTATTGCCGGCACTGACGCAGGCATCAGCCTGGCCCTGTTTGACCAGATCGATGGCGACGCGCATGGAGGAATCCTTCTTGCCCCGCAGCGCCTTGGAGGGAAGCTCGTGCATCTCCACCATCTGGGAGGCGTGATGGATGCTGACGCGGCCGTCCAGCGCGGCACTGCCGCCCTTGAGGGCCTGCCTCAGGCGTCCCTCGTCGCCCACCAGCAACAGGTGGAGATCAGGATAGCGGGCCGCGCAATCGAGAGCCGCCGGCACGATAACATCGGGCCCATGGTCGCCACCCATGGCATCGAGCGCGATCGTCAGCTTGCGCGACATAAAGAGAAGCAATGAATCATGAGGGAGCCGGAACGCATGGCGAGGATGCCCCCGCCGGGCACGCCGGGATTACTCTTCAGCGGTTTCCTCGACCTTGCTGGCGACAACCTTGCGACCGCGGTAATAGCCGTCGGCACTGACATGGTGACGGCGATGCGTCTCGCCGGTGGTGGGCTCGATGGACAGCGCCGGAGCGCTCAGGGCATCGTGCGAGCGGCGCATGTCGCGCTTGGAACGGGTCTTGCGGTTTTGTTGAACGGCCATGTTTTACTCCTGAGAGGAAAGATCTTTCTTGAGCCGGGCCAGCTCGGCGAAAGGGTTGGGTCTTGAGGTCTGAGCCGGGATGCCGGAGCCACTCGCGCGGCAGTCGGCATGCCTGGGTATGGTCGGGATCGCCAGCAGCAGTTCATCCTGCACGATATCGGCCAGCGACACTTCCTCGCCCGCGCCGACAATCAGCGCTTCTATCGAGTCAGGCAATCGCAGGGCCTCGTCCACGGAGGTCACCACGCCGAGGTGCAGTGCGCTGTCGACCGGCCAGGGGATCGGCCCCAGACAGAACTGACACTGCAACACCAGATCGCTGCGAACCCGCCCGCTGATCCAGGCGAGCCGACCCGAACGGCCAAACTGCAGATCCAGATGGGCATCGCCGGTCTTGTCCAGCAGCAGATCCGCCAGCCGGTCCAGGCTGTCGAGCGGCACATCGCCTACCAGATGCCGGCGCTTGTCGGCAAAGCTCGCTGGATCGAAGACAGCCGGCAAACGGTCAGACATAAGCGGTGAATAATAGCGACTAAGTCGAATATCTGTCAAAAATTCCATCACTTAGGCCGGCGACATGCCGGCCTGTCGCGGCACCGTATGGCCGGACAAGGGCTCTGCTGCTAATGTGGGTGCTTTCCCCCAGCACAGGACGCCCATGAGCCGATCACTCCGCACGCTTGCCTGCCTGGCCCTGCTGGGCGCCCTGACCGCCTGCGAGGCGGTCAAGCACGACATCCGCGAATCCAGTACCCGGTCGATGGAAGACCAGCTGAAGGCAGCCGGCTTCAAGATCATGCTGGCGGATACCCAGGAGCGCCAGAAAATGCTCAACAGCCTGCCACCCGAGCGGGTAACCCGCATACCCCGCCCGGACAATGTCTACTATATCTATCCGGACCCCGATGTGTGCAGCTGCCTGTACGTGGGCCGTGAAGTGGAATTCGAAAAGCTGCAACAGCTTGGTGCGGAGCTGGCGCAGTCCAACCGGGCCATGATCACGCATGAAATCGCCGAGAACCAGCAGGCCGGCTGGGCACCCTCCGGCCCCTGGGGCAATTGGGGGTACTGGGGCATCACCAACCCCAACAGCATGGGCCGGCCGGCCTGGGATCCGGAATGACAGCCGTCCGTCCCCGCCTGCCCGCACCGGCGCAACCCCCGGCACGGCCGGTGGCGGACTCCGGGAGGGAACAGCGATCCGTTCTGTTATAGAATCACGCGGTTGAGGTTTTGTCCGCCATGGGCAAGCCTCGCGCCCCGATCGCCGCATTCGAGCGGCGCCGCCACGCCCCACCGAGCCCCGCAGCCGGCAGGATTACCGCCCATTCCACCCGTGAACATCCTCGTCCCGCAGCATCCCCCGGATTCCCGGGTGGTCCAGATCCCCGGGCGTTCGAGCGCTTTTTCGCGCATGGACTGATCGCCGGTGCACACGCCCCCGTCAACACCCGTGATCGGCGCGCGCCCGGCCGGTGCGCAAACCCGGTGGCTGGGCGCCCGATGCCGGTATGGCTTGGTCATTCTGCTGTCGCTG
>NZ_BAAHXD010000036.1:0-35849 GCF_054657115.1 Methyloparacoccus murrellii
GATCGAAACCGCCAGGACGGCACCGAAGCGGGTCCGTGAGGCAGGCTGTTGGGCTGGATGGCTCGCGAGTGCGGCGGGGATCGGTCGATTTGCCGGGAGCCTCCTCGGTATCGGGGCCTCATCGGCAGCCGTCCTGCCGGCCGGCTGGCCGAAGGTCTGGCCGAGGTGCGACATGGTTCAGTGCAGGGCGGATGTGCGCCGGCGTCCGGGTGGCGCGGCTTCCGGCTCCGCCGGCCGGCCGCCGACCCGCTGCATGGCCTGATTCATGAGCAGGTGCAACTGGGTGAACTGGGCTGCGGTGAGCCGGAGCTGCACATGGCCCAGTGCCAGATTGAAGGTCCCGCACTCGGGGCACCACGTGATCTCGGCTCCGGCCTGCCCGGACAACAGTTCCACTGGGCAGTGCGACGGGCTCATGACCGTGCCTCGCCGGCAAATTCGTCCAGCCAGGGCTTGCGCGGCAGGGTTTCGATCAGTGCCTGGGTGGCCATCTGGTGCCAGCGGGCGGCCAGGGTCCGGTACAGCACTTTCAGCTCCGCATCCGGCATGGCCGGGCTTTCGGCAATCAGCCGGAACTGGCGGCTGAGCCAGACGGCGATGCAGGGATCGCTGTGCTCCAGATAGCGCTCCACCAGCAATCCGGCATTGACATGCAATTGCCCGAGATCGGCCGGCTGGCCAGCTGGATCGCCCGGGGGTCGGGTGGAAAGCGGATTGGTCGGATTTGGGGCCGGCATAGGTGTCTCCGTTGGGAATTTCTCTTGCATGAGAATTATTCTCAAATGAGACCGGATTGTCAAACGTCCCGCCCGGGCCGATTGTCCTTACTCCGGTGCCGGCAGCGCGACAAGGGATCGCGCTTGGATAAAAAAAGGGCGCCACTGGCGCCCGGAAACTTCACTCAAGAAGCGATGGAAAATCTCATGCCGCGATCCGGCGGCATCCGGCTGTCACCTCAGTACATGAAGGCAATACCCAGGTTGTACTGGTCCGGCAGCGAGCGGGCTGCGGAGTTAAAGTTGCGATAGTCGAACTTGACGGCCACGTTCTCGATCGGTTTGTAGGTCAGGCCGCCCTGGTAGATCCATTGATCGTAGAGCCCATCGTAGTCGTCGAAGCCGTTCGGCACGCTGGCCAGGGTGTTGTAGCGTTCGTAGCGGAAGAACGGCGCGATGTACTGGGTGCTGTCAGCCCAGAGCCAGGGCATCAGGTTGTAGGCGGCCTCGGTATACCAGCCATAGTTCTGGCTGCCGATGGTTTCGCCTTTGGCGGCGCTGAGCTGGGCGGCATTGCCGATGCTGCCGACGGCGCCCAGCGCGCGCATTTCCAGACCCTGCCAGCGCCATTGAACGTGGCCCTCGTAGAGCTGGGTCAGCACATTGAGTCGCTGTGCGCCAAATTCGGGGCTGGCGTATTCGAAGCCCTGACCGGAGTTGCCGACCCAGGCGGAGGCGCCGGCCAGCAGGCCGGGCGCGAAGGGCATGTCGTAATCGATGCGTCCGGCAAAGGCGAAGTCCTCCGCGATGGCCTTGCTGGCGGATTGACGGCCCTCGCGGATGCCCTCGCTGGAGAAGCCCTCGGCGTTCAGGCCGTTCATGGCGTACATGCGGTATTGCAGGCCCGGCGCCAGTTCGCCGAACAGGCCGGCGCCGATTTCACGCCAGGTGGTGGGGATGATGACGCGCTCGACCTGCGGGCGGTAGTTGCCGTGATAGGTCGGGCCTTCGTGGATTTCGTTGATGAAGCCCATCGGCACCAGGGTCAGACCGGCGCGGACGTTGGCGTAATCCTTGAGCAGGAAGTCCAGGTAGGAGAATTCGACCGAGACCTCACCCTTCTCCTCCGCGCCCTCGCCGGTGGTGCCGTGCTCGAACTCGAATTCGTTGTTGAGGATGATCCAGTCGTTGAATTTGTAACCGGCATAGATGACCGCCCGGACATTGTCGGCGGTCGACTTCGCATCCTTGCCATTGTCGCTGTAGACCCACTCGCCGTAGCCACCGATGGAGAGACCCTGGTTGACGCGGTAGATCTCGGAGGCTGCCGGACCGTAACCGTACTGCACCTTGTACTCGCGCTTGTCGGGAATGTAGAGCTGCGTCTTCAGCTTCTCCACCTCGGCGGACAGGATATCGGTCTTGCGCTCGGCTTCGGTCTTGGCTTTCTTGCTGCCGCCAGCGGCGGGTTTATCCGCCGGGTTGGCGTTCTGGGCAGCGCTTGTCTCGCCGGCGGCCACGACCTTGCCGTCTCCGCTCGCCGGGTTTTCCTCGTTCTTGCTGATGCGGGCCTTCAGTTCCTCGATCTGCTGCTGCTGCTGTTCGATGATGCGCCACATCTCGTCGATATTGGAGGGCCTGCTTTTCTTGGCCTCAACCCCGGATGCGTACAGCCCCAGGGCCAGGGTGGACGAGATGCACAGACAGAGCAGGCGTTTTCTGGGGGGCATGTTTCAACCTCAAATACCATGTCCTTGTTAACAAGGATCGGCATCATACGCGATCTGATATGATATGCAACTGATTCGCAAATGCCTTTTATGTCTCGATGTGTCCTTGCTTGTGTTCTGGTTGTCCGCGCAGCGGGCGCCATCCGGGTGCCGGCATGCTCCCCGGTTTGCCGGTGGCGTAATGGCACGAGGGCGTTGACGGTTCGCTTGTTCCATCCCGTTGAGGTTGTCTAGATGTCGGTATCTGCTCCCGCGCTGTCGCGCATTCGTTGGTTCCTTCTGGTGGCATGGCTGCCGATGCTGATGTCGGCGCCGTCGATGGCGGACCTGTCACGCAAGGCGCGCTTGGGCGAGCAGCTGTTTCTCGATACCAGCCTGTCCGAGCCACCGGGACAGGCCTGTGCCAGTTGCCACGATCCCGAACGCTTCTTCACCGATCCGGACGATCACGAGCCGACTTCCGAAGGCGTCATTCCCGGACGCTATGGCAAGCGCAATGCGCCTACCCTGATGTATGCTGCGCCGACACCGGTGTTTCATTTCGACAGGCAGGAAGGCCTGTTCATCGGCGGGCAGTTTCTTGATGGCCGGGCACCCGGCTTGAAGAGCCAGGCGAAGCAACCCTTCCTCGAAGCGCTGGAGATGAACAACCCCGATCCGGAGAGCGTGGTTGCGAAAGTGCGGGTGGCCGGCTACGCCGATCTGTTCCGGCGTGTCTATGGCAAGGGCTCCCTGGACGATGGCCCGGCGGCCTTCGCCCGGATTGCCGATGCCATCGCGGCCTTCGAGCGAACCTCCCGGTTCGCGCCGATGACCTCGAAGTACGATTACTACCTGATGGGCAAGGCGCGTTTCACGGCCCAGGAGCGGCGCGGCCGGGAGCTTTTCGAGTCCGAGGACAAGGGCAACTGCGCGGCCTGCCATCCCAGCCGTCCCGCCAACAACGGCGCGAACTGGCCGCTGTTCACGGATTTCACCTATGACAATCTCGGCGTCCCGCGCAACCGGGCAAACCTGTTCTATACCCAGGCTCCCGAGTTCAATCCGCAAGGGTTCGGTTTCGTCGACGCCGGTCTGGGCGATCACGTCAAGGATCGCCTTGAGGATGGCAAATTCAAGGTGCCGACCCTGCGCAACATTGCCAGGACCGCGCCCTACATGCACAACGGCTACTTCAAGACCTTGCGGGGCGTGGTCGACTTCTACAACACACGGGATCTGAAGCCGCGCTGCCGGGACGATTGGGCAACCGAGGCACAAGCCCTGCGCGAGGGCTGTTGGCCGGCTCCCGAAGTGGCCGCCAACGTCAACCATGACGAACTGGGCAAGCTGGGGCTGACCGAAAGGGAGGTCGATGATCTGGTGGCCTTTCTCATGACCCTGACGGATGGCTACCAGCCCTGATCCGGCACCGGCATTTGTTTCTTATATGTTTACAGATATGCCATTTTGCATGGGATTGTCGGCATTTCTTGCTCGAGTAAAATTTCACTCCTATCGCGCATGCAACGTGTCGCGACCTGTTTCAGTGTCTTGCTCCTCCTTCAAATCACTTGGGCCCGCCATGCGCGGGTCTTTTTTTGTTTGACGATGACTCCAGCCCGGTACTTCGCTGGACTGCGCCGCAGCTCGATACAGCAGGTTTATCAAGAACTTACGCGCGTCCATCATATGCCGGTGCTTTCTGAAACTTGACCCGGTTTTCCCTCGCGCCGCTCCTATCTGGCTCTTGGAATTCGGGTCGTTCCAAGGAGTCATCATGGCAAAGATCAAGCTCACCAAGACCGCCGTAGAGTCAGCGCAACCCCAGGCCAAGGACATCGAACTACGGGATACCGTAGTGCCGGGCTTCCTGTGCAAGATTACCCCGAAGGGCCGCCGGGTGTTCATGCTCCAGTACCGCACGAACTCCGGGCAGCCCCGCAAGCCCTCGCTGGGCCTGTTCGGGGAGCTAACCGTGGAGCAGGCCCGCGTCATGGCGCAGGACTGGCTGGCCGAGGTTCGCCGGGGCGGCGATCCCGGCGGCGCCAAGGCCGAGGCGCGCAAGGCGCCCACGGTCGAAGCGCTGTGCAAGAAGTTCATGGAGGACTACTCCAAGAAGCGCAACAAGCCCAGCACGCAGCGCGGCTATCAGGCCGTCATCGACCGCTGCATCGTCCCGCTGATCGGCCGCAAGAAGGTGCAGGACGTGAAGCGGCCCGACATCGCCGGGCTGATGGAGAAGCTGGCCTACAAGCCGGCCGAAGCGAACAACGCCTTCGGCGTGCTGCGCAAGATGTTCAACCTGGCCGAAGTGTGGGGCTACCGCCCGGATGGCACGAACCCGTGCCGACACGTCCCGATGTACCCGCCCGGCGAGGAAACCCGGCTCATCGTGGACGACGAGCTGGCGCTGATCTTCCGCCAATTGGCGAAGCTGGAGGCGGAAGGACTGGAGAACTACGTCATCCCGCTGGCGATCCGCCTGCAATTCGAGTTCGCCGGCCGTCGCTCCGAAATCTGCACGCTCGAATGGGATTGGGTCGATCTGGAGAACCGGCGTGTGGTCTGGCCCGACAGCAAGACCGGCGGCCTCTCCAAGCCCATGAGCGCGGAAGCCTACCGGCTGTTTTCGACGGCGCCGCGCCGGGAGGGCTGCCCCTATGTCCTGCCGTCGCCCAACGACCCGACCAAGCACCTGACCTTTGGCGAGCACTATGGCGGATGGTGCCGGGTGCTCAAGGCCGCCGGCGTCCCGCACGTCGGCACGCACGGCATCCGCCATCGCTCGACCACCGACATTGCCAATTCGGGCGTGCCGACCAAGGTAGGCATGAAGCTGACGGGCCACAAGACCGTGGCGATGTTCATGCATTACGTCCACACCGAGGACAAGCCGGTGCGGGATGCGGCCGAGCTGGTGGCGAGTCGGCGGCAGGCCATCACGGGCGCGCGGCGCCCTGCGGAGGCCACGGCATGAGCAAGAGGACGCTTTCGGTGGCGTCCCCCGCTGCCTTGCCGACCGACTATCCCTGTTCTGCAATTTCCGAGACAGTGTCTGGGAAATTCGGCCTCGCCGAGCTGGCCAAGGTCTTCACGCTGCCGTGGTCGGCCTATGCGCTGCTGATTTCGGCCAAGGGTGCCCGCGTGACCGGTGGCCGGCATCCCGTCCTGTCGGCTCCGATTGTCGTGCCGGCGTCACGACAATCGGGCGGGTCATCCCTTCTATCTAGGTGCTACACCGGAGACTGGAAAAGTATGCCCGTTTCGGGTATAGTTTGGACGTCGAAATGACGGACATCCTGAAGCGCAAGGACTTTGCACGCTGGCAGTCGGGCGAGAAGCTGCCCGATGCCGCGTTGTGCAAGGCGGTTCAAGAGATGGAAAGCGGTCTGATCGACGCGGACTTGGGCGGCTCCCTCTACAAGAAGCGGGTGGCCCGCGCCGGCGGAGGCAAGAGCGGCGGCTACCGCACGCTGGTATCGGCCAGGATCGGCAGCCGCTACGTGTTCCTGCATGGTTTCCCGAAGAACGACAAGGCGAACATCACGCAGGACGAAAAGAAGGCGCTGCAATTCGCCGGCAAGGTGTTCTTGGAACTGTCTGCTGAAGCCTTGTCGAAGGCGTTGCAGTTGGGTGTTTTAGTGGAGGTGCATTGTGAGCAAGATCATTGAATCGCTGCGTGGCGACCTGGCGGCGCTCGTTGAGGCGGGAGCCATCGGCAAGGTGACGATGCGCGAGTTCGACGCGATTTGCCCGCCGCCGGTGCGCGAGTTCGGCGCGGCGGATATCAAGCGCTTGCGCGAAACCTTAAAGTTCAGCCAGCCGGTGTTCGCGCTCCACTTGCATACGTCGGCCTCGACCGTACGCAAGTGGGAGCAAGGCGAAACTCACCCCACCGGCCCTGCGCTCAAGCTGCTCAACGTTATCGCTGATAAGGGCTTGCAGGCCATCATCTGATGCCTACTGACCGCGGTCACTATCAGTGCTTCGAAAAGGGATACCGATTCTTAATGTTGGCATTGAAGTACGTCCCTTTGGAGTCCGCGTTCATAAGCCCAGTATGCTCGCCCTCAGGAACCCCTGAGTATTCGTAAACAGCGCCATTATTGAACTCTATCTCCAGTGTCTGGCTATCGGCATCATAGCCAATGGAGTTGATGTTGCTTGAAGTAACGGAGGTGCGTTCCATAGTGTCGTCTCCTTCGGTTGAAAATCAGGTTTCTGAATCCGTTGCCTGTGTTTTTCCAGCATTAGGATCTTGCTTGCGCCACGCCTCGACTAGAGGCTTGTAATTTTCATCTTTGACAGGTTCTGTCCATCCGCCAGACCTTATACGCTTACCGCCTTCCCCCTTGGGCACAACGACCATCGGATCGTCACTTTCCGGGCGTCGGCCCTCAGGCGGACGGTCAATGATTGCCCGTATTGGCATATTGACGGCTTCACCCACGACCAATGCTTCACCAGTTCGGAGAACCGGAAGCATTGAAAACAGCCCTTTGAGATTGTCCGATGCGCAGGAGGTTACTTGGGATCGATCAGAGTCGTTGGTTAAACGTAAGGCCACAACCGTACCGCATTGAGAAAGAATTGTGGTGTCCACTTCGGATGGTCGTTGACTGACTAGCATCAAGCCAACGCCGTACTTCCGGCCCTCTTTGGCGATGCGCCGTGCTGCAATCGCAGCTCTATTCTTTGACTGAGGGCCAAGGTATACATGTGCCTCTTCAAGGACGACAAGAAGGGGCCGCTCTCTACCGCCTTCTTGCTTGTTTCTACCCCAAAAAATTGCGTCATACAGAATACGCAACACGGCCCCTACCAAGTCATCCACAACAGCGGTAGGAATACCTGATAAATCGAAAACAGAGATCGGCTTATCTGCGCCTATCCATGCCTCAAGCAACGCGTCTAGATCAGCGCCCGTTGTTCCGTCCTTGTCGGGTGCCCACTGGCCAGGACGAAACAGAAACTGCATGCGAGGATCTCGAAGTTTGCTTTCCAAACTATCGAGGTGTCCACGCGGCAAATCACCGTAGATCCCCGCATACACCTTGTCAGGATCATTCTTTTCGTCTTTGAGCGGACGAAATCTCGGACGAACAAGCTGGTCGCCATCGCCAACTGCTTTGACTGGGGGCGCACCTTCCTCAATGTACGTGCGCGTAGCGTCAGTCTGGTTTTGGTTCTTACTTACGCTGTGAGTTGCGCAATGTAGCGAATACAAATCATGCCAGAGTTGGTAAACGGAGAATGGCAGCGGCGTGTCGATCGTGACCGTGAGGTCTGGAAGGCCATGTGCGACACCTGCCGCCTTTGACGCGCGCTTGCTTGATAGCAGCTTTTCTTGCAGCAAGGTCAAAGGTGTCCCTGAGACTGCACCCATCGTTATGGAAATGAATTCCTCGGCCGTCAGCGCCCAAAATGGGACATGCAGCTCGCGCTCGCCTATGGCCGTATCCGCTCCGACTCTGAATACCCTAGCTTGATCGCCAAAGGCCTTTGCGTACTCCCCGTGGAGGTCAAACAGTACAACGCGTGCAGACTTGAAGCGTGCTTGGTCAGAAACTGCTCCCAACAGATTTGCAACGGCATTCGACTTTCCGGAGCCGGTGCTCCCAACGACAGCAGAGTGGCGAGTAACAAGCCGATTCATATCCAGGTACGCACGGATCGACTCGGCGCTGGCAACGCGTCCTACGGCGACGTAGCCATCATCGTCCCCTGGTGCATACACCGTCTTCAAATCCGACTCAGTGACTACGTGAACCGAGTCTCCGATCGAGGGGTACTGGGCTATCCCTCGCTCGAACTTTGTTCCCCGTCGTCCTTGACCAACAAGTTCAACTCTGAGCCACCGATTACCGAGCTGAGGAGCAAGCTCGGGCGGCCCGGGTGCAGCTCCGGCGCCGACCTGAGATATCACTCCATACAGATCGACATATCCTGATGGAATACGAACGAACCCTCCAACTTGTCCAACACGGTATGCCTCCCCATTAACAAAAAGAAGGCCACCGGGCGTGCTCTCTGAGAGCTTCACGCTCACACTCGAACCATTGACATCTTCAACGGTTCCGAGCCGTGATGGGTCTGGGTTACCCGGCTGGTTGTGCATCGTGAGTGCCCCCACCGCAAAGCTGTTCAAGAAAAAGGCTAAAGTAGTGGAAATCGCCTAAACGACTGCGCGGTTGCTGCTCTTTGGAGCCATCCCCAACCTCGGTCTCTTCTTCAGTGAGCCAAGGAGTGTGCTCATTGCCACCAATGGTTCCGGGTCGATATCGGCCTACTCGTGTTCCTACGACCGCTCCGTCCCAAGCAAGAACGGTGAGATTGCTTTGCTTTACTGCATAGTCCACAGCTCTAGAGTGCTGTCCAAGTCCTGAATACATCAGCGCAAAGCACTGGGCATTGCGATTCCCCCTCAACCCATCAAGCAAGACTTCATTCAAGTGATCGTCAAGAAAAGAATATCCACACACCACTAATCTAGGAGCATCCTTCCCATGGAAGAAGGCTCTTAGTCGATCAAGCATCGCGAGGTACGGCATGCGACGGCTTTGGTCATACTTGAGATGAGATGGAAAGATCATGACCTTGCCCGCCTCTGCCTCACGGGTCACACGAACGACACGGGTTACCTTCGCCCCATTTACGATCTCTTCGCTTTTCTCCCAATTGATTGATCCGTGAAGCTTCCACAACCTCGTCCATCTTGAGGGGATAACGTCGTGCTCTATCGATGCCAAATCAAACCAAGGCTTGTGGGAACCAACAAATCCGTCGAAGTGTGGGAGCGGGTGCTGCTCAAATGCCTGCTCGAAGAGAACATCGTAGTTTGGAGTAAATATTTCAGCAGGTGAGCTTCGATATACCCCACCTATCCAAGACGCAAAACGGTTGTACGCGTTGCGATACAGAGGCAATGGTTTCCGTATTTCCGTTGCGATTAACGCGCAAACCTTCTCGTCAAGGTCGCTCAAGTCCTTTTTCGTCATCCCCAGAATTTCCGCACTTCCTCGGCGATTCGCCAAAGTACGCAATTCCGTCAGCACGTCTTCTACGGTAGGGTCTTTGCCATCTGCTGGCTTGCATTCTTCACACAATGCGTCCCAGTGCTTTTTGAACTTTGACGTAGCTTCAGGTGCTTCATCTGCCGACAACAGTCCAGCAGCAATACGTTTTGTCAATTCCACAACCGCTGGAATCAGCACGATGCTATTTTTTCCTTCAGCATCGTAGACGCCAAGAGGGCAGCCAGCCCCAAGGAAGCAACCTATGCGCTGCTTGTCGTCTTGAAGTACCAGCCGAAGATTTCGTGCCTGCTGCGCTGCATCGTGTATGGCGGGTAAAGGCGGTGTTTTTGCAGGCACGACGTCAGCAGGTGATGGGACTGGCGCATCATTCGTATTTGAATTTTGAGTCACGGCTTTTAGCTTCCCTGTTCTTCATCATTTGGGCCGGGCAGAGCCACCAGGCTCAGGCCTTCGATTTCCTGCAGTGACTTACCTGCTATGCCTTGCAGATCCCCATACATACCAACAGTGGCGCCCATTACACGCTCGATCTGCTCTTCACGCTTCGCCCATTGTTTCATGATGGCCTTTCGTTCTTTATCCAAGTCTTGCTGCATCGAGGAGAACGCTTCAACGATCGCTTCCACGCGATGACGGAATCGCGGTCCGGTCAGGTACTGATAAACCATTTCGGTCTTGGTTTGCTGCCCCTCGCTGACCTGCCTAGCCATGCTTACCTGAAGCAGAGTGTGGCGGAGTATCGTTGCTACTGGCAGAACCGCCCGTGGACTGGTTACCCAAACACCATCAATAACATCAAAAGTCTCAATGCCTTTTGGCAATACGTGACTCACGAGAACCGACACCTCCGCTTTAGCGGTTCGCTGATCATCGCGCAACTTGGAGAGCCAGCCGTCGCTCCAATTCTTGGTTCGCTTTGACTCCCAGAGTATTTCGCCGCTTGGTTGTCCAGTTTGGCTGATAACACGTTGCAGCACGTCCCCACCGAACTCGCCCTTTGCAACAGGCTCGATAGAGTCAAATGGGAATTTCGCGCGCAGTAGGTTTTCAAGATCCATTTCCTGGACTTCGCCCTGCAGTTGCTGCGAGCCTTGCTCTGCCTTTTGCTTCAATTCCTCGATCTTCTGTTGCATCGACGCGATGGTTTGATCTTTCTCCATTACCTTGAGCTTCAAACCATCTTCGGCCTCTCGCCGTGCCATAGCTCGCACTTCGGTCAAGCCCTCTTGAACACGTTTCTCAACAGTCAATTCCAGTTCGCGTTTAGCATCGTCGAGTTCACGCTGTTTCTTGATCAAGTCAGCCTGCGCCTTTTGGGCTTCGGCCAACTTCTCATCGCGTGACTTCAATACCTCCTGAAGCTCAACTAGCTCACGTGCTTTCGCGTCCAATTCTGCCGCGCTCGCGAGCTTCGCTTTCTTGGCTTCATCGGCTATGACTCGTGCGCGCTCGGTCTTTAGTTGTGCTGCAACCTGATCTGCAATTTGGTCATCGAGCGCGCGTTTTTCCTCGGCAACCTGTTTTTCCTTTTCCCGCAGGCTTTGTTCGCGCTTGGCGAAATCCAAGTCTTTTTGTGCGATTTGTTGTTCGTATTGCTGACGCGTCGCAGCGATAAGCGGAGCTGCGAGAGACTCTGTTAAGCGAATCTCGGTCTTGCAGTTTGGGCAAATGATTGTTGGCTCTGTCATTGCGAGTCCTGAAAGATATTTCGCATACTCATGGAGTCTTGCGCTTCAGCGGAGAAGCGACACGATTCAGATCGAAAGGCAAGGCCTTATCGGTCGCGATGCGTGTTAGCAGCATGCGAATCGCATCCGAAATCGACAGCCCCATTCCGGATAAGACATGGCTGGCTTCCTCCTTGATTTCTTTATCAATTCGGGCGCGAACGACATCACTGCTTGCCATGGACACAGACTCTGGAAAAGTGTAGCCACATCGTAGCCCATTTGTGCCATCGTGTAACCGATCCGCGGGGGCGTCCCGTCGTTCCGCCGTCGGGCTCGCGGGCTGCGCCCCACGCCTCTGCGAGTCGTGGCCATTCGGCTTTGATCCCTAACGCCTTCGGCCCTGGCGGGCCTGCGCGCTCCGCTTGCCTGTCCGCGCCTTCGTTGTGAGGTTGAGGGCGGTCTTGCTGTTCCCTTCACCGTATCACGGCGGTCTCGCCGTCAAGGGCTGCACGCGCCTTGCGCGCTTGCGTCCTGGCGGCCGTCTGCGACCCCTGACTGCTTGCGCTGCGCCGTGCTGGCGACGGTTCCGGGCAATTCCGCCCGTGCAACCGGAGATCGTCATGAACGACAAATCGCACGTTTCGCTTGAACAACACGTTTGCCTTGTCTGCGGTACTCGCTTCGACACCGGCGCCATCCTGCTGGATCGCCGCCTGCGCGCGAGCATGGAGCGTCACACGGCAACCGGCTGGGGCTTGTGCCCCGAGCATCAGAAGCTGTCCGACGACGGCTTTGTCGCGCTGGTCGAGTGCGACCCGCAGCGCAGCGGCTCGCCGGCGGGCGGTGGCCGCGTGAAGCCCGAACAGGCGTACCGGACGGGCCGCCTGGCGCACCTCAAGCGCGAAGCCTTCTCACAGGTGTTCAACGTGCCGATCGCGGCCGACCAGCCGTGCGTCTTCGTCGAACCCGGCGTGATCGAGCAGTTGCAGACGATGACGGCGAACTGATCGCGCCTGGCGCCATCCGGTGCGCTGCCCTGCGGGGCGGCGCACCTTTTTTCTGCTGCGCCCTGGTGCCGATGACTTCGCGCCTGCGGCGCTGCGCGCTGGCGCTTGCACTCCGGGGGAAGTGCCTGCGGCACATCCCCGCCGCGCTTCGCTTGGCGCCCCTGCAACACCGCCGCCCCGGCTGCGCCGGCGCGGCAATACCGATGCCGCAAAGGCTGCTTGTCCACCACAGAAGATCCACGCTGCATCTCCACGACTGCATGGGCGTCCCCGGCCAAGAAGCATGGCCGGTCGCGCTGTCGTGCTTCGCATCGAGCCGCCTGCGGCGTCTCGCCCCCTTCGGGCTTCCATCGTTCCCTCGCTCCGCTCGGCTGACGCCTTCGGCCCGGCTTCCAGCTTCGGGCCTGCGCGCTTCGCTTGCCGTGCGGTCAGCACATAGGGATGGCCGTTGCCTTGTCCAGCCGTCTCCCCTGACTTCATCACCTTACCCGCGACCGTAGCCCGCTTCCGTGTGCCGTCAAGGCGCGCAGGGCCGTGTCCTCGGCTGCGCCTGCGGGCCGCACCAACCCTGCGCTTGTCTCCTTGACGGCCCCCGTCCGCGCGCTCCTTTGGCCGCGGGCGATGAACTCAGGAAAGACGGTGGCAACAGGGCCAACCGGGTTCCTCGTGCCAACCGCACCGAACAGCCGAAAGGCTGGGCTCCGAATCTAGGAATCCGGTGTGCGGTTTGAACAGCAAACCCTTTTCGTCAGGAGAAATGCAATGCAACTCGCATCCCGATTCGCTTCCCGTTCCCCGTCGCTGCGCAGCGATTACCCGCTGTCCGACGATCAAATCCGCAAGGTCGCGCCATCCATCTTCGCGGACGCCCCCCATGAAAGCCGTTCCGAGCGGTACGCCTATATCCCGACCGCCGCCGTGCTGGCGGAACTGCGCAAGGAAGGGTTTGAACCCTTCATGGCAGCACAGACCCGCGTCCGCCACGACGACCGCCGCGACTACACCAAACACATGCTGCGCCTGCGCCACGCCAGCCAGATCAACGGCGCGGAAGCAAATGAAATCGTGCTTCTCAATTCGCACGACGGCACCAGTTCTTACCAAATGCTCGCGGGCATGTTCCGGTTCGTGTGCAGCAATGGCCTTGTGTGCGGCGACACGGTAGCCGATGTGCGTGTGCCCCACAAAGGCGACGTGGCCGGTTCCGTCATCGAAGGCGCTTACGAAGTCTTGCGCGGCTTCGACCGCGTGCAGGAATCCCGCGATTCCATGCGCGCCATCACCTTGAACGATGGCGAATCCGAAGTGTTCGCCCGCGCCGCGCTGGCCCTCAAGTACGACGACCCCGACAAACCCGCGCCCATCACGGAATCGCAAATCCTGATGCCGCGCCGCTTCGACGACCGCCGCCCGGACTTGTGGAGCGTGTTCAACCGCACGCAAGAGAACCTGACCCAAGGCGGCCTGCGCGGGCGCAGCGCCAACGGACGCCGCCAGCAAACCCGCCCGGTGCAGGGCATCGACCAAAACATCCGCCTCAACCGTGCGCTTTGGCTGCTGGCCGATGGCATGCGCCAGTTGAAAGCCTGAATCCCCACGCGGCAGGGGCAGGCAGCAGCCCTTGCCGCTTCTCTCGCTGCTGCATCCCTAACCGCAAGGAGTTATCACCATGAACGCCGTTACCCAAATCGAAACCCGTGCCATCGAAACCGCCGCGCCGCTGGAAGTGGCCGACCCGACCAAGAACCTGATTTTGGTTCCGCTCTCGCAGTTGCTGCCGCGCCGCTCCAAGCGCAACGCACGCAAGACCCCGCGCTTGTCCATTCCCGAACTGGCCGCGAGCATCGCCCGCATCGGTCTGCTGCAAAACCTCGTTGTCATCCTTGCCGCCGATGGCGAGCAATACGAAGTGGTGGCCGGCGACCGCCGACTGACCGCATTGAAGCTGCTGGCGAAGAAGAAGCGCATCGCCGCCGACTTTGAGGTGCCTTGCCTGCTGGTGCCGGACGCTTCGGCCCGTACCGTCAGCCTCGCGGAAAACCTGCTGCGCGAGCAGATGCACCCGGCCGACCAGTTCGAGGCGTTCGCCGCACTGGTCAAGGAAGGCCGCCCCATCGAAGACATTGCCGCCGACTTCGGCGTGTCCCCGCTGGTGGTTCAGCGCCGTTTGAAGCTGGCCAACGTCTCGTCGCGCCTGCTGGCCGACTACCGGGCCGGAGCCGTCACGCTGGAACAGTTGATGGCCCTGACCATCACCGACGACCACGCCGCGCAGGAAAGCGCGTTCTACGGTGCGCCCGAATGGCAGCGTGGCGCATCCGCGCTGCGCGAACGCCTGACCGAACGCGAAATCGACGCCACGCATCCGCTGGTGCGCTTTGCCGGGCTGGACGCCTACACGGCGGCGGGCGGCGGTATCCGCCGCGACCTGTTCGCGGAAGGCGATGCCGGAACCTACCTGACCGACGCCGCGCTGCTGGAATCGCTGGTGCGTGGCAAGCTGGATCCACTGGCCGGGGACGTGCGCGCCGAGGGTTGGGCGTGGGTGGAAGCCTTGCCGCACATGAGCTATGCCGAGCGGCAGGCGTTCCAGAACGCGCCGCGCCAGCGCCGCGAACCGAACGCCCGCGAAGCCCGCCGCATCGCCTCGCTGCAAACCCGCCTCGACAAGATCGACGCCGAACTGGAAGACGCCTACGACGCCGAGGACGAGGACAAGACCGAAGCGCTGGAACCGCGCCGCGAACAGGTTGCCGGGGAACTGCAAGCCGTGGAGGAAGCATTGCAGGGCTACGCCCCGGACGTGCGCGCCGTGGCCGGTGCCATCGTTACCCTCGACCGCAGCGGCGAAGCCGTGATTCATCGCGGGCTGCTGCGCGAAGCCGAAGCCAAGGCGCTGCGCACGCTGGAACGCTTGCGGCAGGGTTTCGGCAGCGCGGAAGGCGAAGCCGGGAACGACGACGAAGGCGAGGACGCCGAGCAGCCCAAGGCCGCGAGCCTGTCCGACCGGCTGGCGCAGCGCTTGAGCGCGCACCGCACCGCCGCGCTGCAAATCGAAGTCGCCCGGCATCCGCAAGTCGCGCTGGCCGCGCTGGTGCATGGCATGGTGCAGAGCGTCTTGCAGGACAACCACTACGGCCACGACTTGCCGCTGGGCGTGAGCCTGAAAGTGCAAGACCGGCTGGAAGGCATGGCCCCCGACTGGCCCGAATCGCCCGCCGCCGCCGCCCTGCGCGAGTTGCAGCAGGTCGCGGGCGAAGCGCTGCCGCAGGACAGCGCCGAACTGTTCGCCGCGCTGCTGGCGATGGAGCAAGGAGAACTGGTGCGGCTGCTGGCGGTATGCGCAGCGGCGACCGTGGACGTGGTGACGCCTCGCGCCACGGCGCAACAGCCGGGCGCGGAACTGGCGCAGGCCGTGGGGCTGGACATGGCCGCATGGTGGCAGCCCACCGCAAACGGGTATTTCCAGCATGTGCCGAAGGCCGCGATTCTGGAAGCCGTGGGCGAGTTCGCACCGTCGCACGCTGCCCGGCTGGCGAAGTTGAAGAAGGCCGACATTGCCAGCGAGGCGGAACGGCTGGCCGATGGTACGGGCTGGATGCCCGCCATCTTCAAGACCGAAGGCCCGGAAGCTGCGCCGCAGGAAACGCAGGCGCAGGACGCCCCGGAGGATGACGAGGCAATGGCGGATGAACCCGCCGAGGCACTGGCCGCTTGACCCGCGCCGAAGGCAAGCGCCCCGGCCTCGACCGGGGCGCTTCGCTTGAAGGAGAAGCCCCCATGACCCGCACCACCACCAACCGCCCGCGCATGGCGGCGACCTATGCGCCCGGCACGGTACGCGCCCGCCGCTGGCACGGCGAAGGCGACGTGCGCGGCTACCGTCCGCCCCCCGGCTGGACAGCCTGCGCCGACCTCACCGACTTGCATCCCATCACAGGCCGCGCCTTGCCGCGTGCCATGTGGTGGATTATCGAAACCAAGGAATAACGAGCAGCACCGGCCCCAAGCCGTTCCGCCTTGGGGCCGGTGGTCGAAAATCCGGGCGCGGCGGTGGCCGCGCCCGGTTCCTGCGTCCAAAGCAAAATCGCCACGTCGCCGCCTTCGACCAGGCGGCGGCGTGGCGGACGTGCAAGTGCCTTGCACGCGGTACAGCCATCGGCGCCCGCTGGCGCAGGCAAGGTTTCGATGGCGCACCGCCGCAATGGGCGGGGCTTGTGGGGCTACGCCCCGGCTTGCTGCGGCAGGTTGTGCCAAAGCGTGCCGTCCTCGACGCTGGCGGTTCGCGCTTGTACGTCACGAAGGACGGTTTACCGACACGCCCCCCGGCTTCGCTATGGAGCATCCACGCCACGCCTCAACCACGTCGTCGCAATCTGCGGCAAGAAGCGTTCTCGCTTGTCGTTGGGGTGTTGGCCTTGCCAGTGTCAGGGCGCAAGCCGGTGAAGCCGTCACGCGGGGATGCCGAGTCGGCCATGTCTCCATTCGGGAGCGGGCGGCCCGTGCGTCCTTGGCTTGTCGTGAATCCTGGCGAGGGAGCGGCTGCGCCTTGGGCTTCAGGCCGCAACCTTCCAGCGAAAACAATTTCCCCTGCGCTGCGCGCATTCCTCGCGGGACAAATTCTTTTCGCTTCCAGGCTCTCCACGGTGTTGCGACCGCTGCGCGGTGCGGCCAGCCCATCCCCCGCCGGCCGGATCACAACAAGGACGCACTGGCGTGACCTTGTTCAACCCGAAAGGAGAAACATCATGGCTAACATCGGCACCTTCACCGCAGAGAAAGACGGCTTCACCGGCCAGCTCCGCACCCTGACCCTGAACGTCAAGGTCAAGCTGATTCCCAACGATAAGGGCGACACCGAGAACGCCCCCGACTTCCGCCTTCAGGCGGCCGGCCACGACATCGGCGCGGCGTGGAAGAAGACCAGCGAAGCCGGGCGGCCCTACGTGTCCGTATCCCTCGACGATCCTTCGTTCCCGGCGACGGTCTATGCCCGCCTGATCGAGAACGAGGACGGCACGCACGACCTGATCTGGTCACGCAGCAAGCCCAAGGCGGCCTGACGGCCGCCCACCGCGCCCCGCCCATTGCGGCGGGGCGCCTTTCGCTGACAGCCTACGTCTCGGACACGGACGCGAGCTGGCTTTCCGTCGCGGCCATCAGCACGGCGGTACTGCAACTAAGCGCGCTGGCGATCTTGAAGATGATCGCCAGCGTGGGCATGTGCTCGCCACGCTCGACCTTGCCCATATGGGAACGCTCGATGCCAGCCAGGTTGGCCAGCGATTCCTGCGCAATCCCGCGTTCCATCCGCAGCGCACGCACCGCCGCGCCGAAGGCTTGCGCCAACTCGGCATCGAAGGTGGTGGCACCGGCCGGTCGGCCAGGTTGTACGGATCGCTTCTGCATAGACAGAAGCGTCCAGTCGCGGGACAATTAAAACCACGTTATCTTTAACTCATGACAGTAATTTAGTCCGCTTCCGTGCTTTTGCTGAAATCCGCAACTGCGGATTTCACTAGACCCGGGGAGCCGCATCCGTGTCTTTCCTGACCTGCGTAATTCCGCTTCTGCGTTTCCGTGCATGTACGGATTCGATGGCTTGCGCCTTCGTGCTTTCCCGCCAAAGCACGCATCCGCTTCGGCGGTTCCGCGCTTCGGTGGAAAATCGTATCCGTGCATCCTCGGATGCGTGGGGATTCGGGCCATGACTCAGCCGCTCGTCACCGCTGAACAGCAGGCGCAACTGCTTGCCGTCGGCGCGGCACGCGCCGCTGGCCGAAGCATCGACCCGATGCCGGCGGTGCGACTGTTCACCCCTGACGCGCACGCCACCTGGTTGCTGGCCGCGCTCGACCCGGCCGATGGCGATACGGCATGGGGGCTGATCGACCTGGGAATAGGCATGCCCGGCCTGGGCCATGTGAAGCTATCCGATCTGGCGTCCATCGTCGGCCCGCGCAAGCAACCAGTGATGCGCGATCGCTACTTCCAGCCCGTGCGGCTGCTGTCGGAGTACCTGCGGCTGGCCGAGGAAAACGGCTCGATCACCGACTGAGCAGTCCCAGCCAACGACGGCGCATTCTGACTATTTCAGTCTTACTCAAGACCTGACAGGTCTGAATCCACACTCTTGCACCGAAGCGGTGCGCTTCTGATGCAAACAGTCATGATCTTTGGCGCGGGCTGCTGCACGGTGCTCCATGCTGCGCGCCATTTTCGTGGCGGCGCAGCCGTCGCATTCAGACGATTTCCGCAATGCCCTGGAGCGAATCAGTCTTGACACCAGCAGTTACAGCTTATCCCGATTTCGATGACGACTTGATGGCGACTCGATAGCTCTCGCACGGCGGAATCCGTGGCGACGTTCCTGCTGAATGACAGGAGGCTGCGTCATGGCTGACCCGAGCGCCGAACACTGGTATCCGACCGCCGCGTATCTCTACACGCTGCACCTCGACGGCCCCGCGCTGGCGTGGGAATACCTGCGCCGCCACCCCGACTACCGCCGCGACTGGCTGCGCCGACGCCGCCGGCCAGAGGCCGCCGCGCGCTGGGGACTGCGCCTGCTGGAAGATCCCGCCCTGGATGCGCGCGACGCGCACCCGGCCTGGTTCCCCGATCACGATGCGGTGGTGCAGCTCTACCCGGACGACGACCCGCCACCCGACGCGGTGGCCTTCGCGTTCTGGCGCCTCCCCGGCCAGAAGCACCTGATCCACGATGGCAAGCGCCTGGTGCTGCTGACACGCTGGCCGGGCTGCTGCCTGCGGCTGGTGATCGCTCCCGGCCTGGCCGACGGCATGGCCTACGCCTATGCCATTCGCGCCTGCGCCGCCTCCTGCGGACGCTATCAGGCGCTGGCGGCCGAACTGGACAAGCTGGCCGCCGCTGGCGATGCAGCGCCAGCGGGAACGGCACGGTCGCGGCCGGCCCTCGCTGCGCTGCTGGAGTTGAACACGCTCCAGGCGCTCGACGGCACCCTCGCGGGTGCGTCCTTGCGCGACGTGGCCGAAGGGCTGTTCGGCGTCGATGCCGTCGCCGACGACTGGTACGCCGACAGCGCCTTGCGCGCCCGCGTTCGCCGGCTGGTACGGCGGGGCGATGCCCTGATGCGCGGCGGCTATCGCCGCCTGGCACAGCTTCCGCCGCTCAGGGAGGGACGTTCTGCATCCCCTGCAAAACGTCCCTGAGCAGGAAGCCTTGCTTTCTTGAAAGTGCCTCTATCCGGCCGCGTGGTGTGGCCGGGCTTGATGGAGGTACATCCCATGCGACCCGCTCCCTTGCGGCCTGCCGCCGCTGCTGTCGCTGCGCCCGTGCAGCCCCAACGCTACCTGACCAACGACGAAGCCGCCGAATACCTGCGGCTGTCGCCGCGCACGCTGGAGGAACAGCGCGTGATCGGCGGCGGCCCGAAGTTCCGCAAGTTCGGCCGCCGCGTCATGTACGCGGTGTCCGACCTCGATGCCTGGGCCGACCAGCGCAGCTACGAGGCCACGTCCGACCCGGAATATGCCGAGCGTCACGCGGGCGACTACCGTGATGGCCGCTGATCGTCGGCTCGCCGGTGGCCATCGTCATGTCCAGCCCATCGCTGCCGCCGGGGCAGCGATCGCAGCAGCGGGAACAGCTCGACCTGTTCCGCGCGCTGCCGGGCGACGGCATGGCGCCGCGCGACAGCCAGGACTTGATGGCCTTTCCGTTCTTCTCGCTGGCGAAGTCGCGGCGCACGGCGCCGATCGACTTCCGCAGCGGGAACATCACCATCCGCGTGGAAGGCACGGCCGAGCATGGCATCGCCACGATATGGGATGCCGACGTTTTGATTTGGGCGGCCTCGCAGATCGTGGAGGCGCGCGACGCAGGCATTCGCCCGTCGCGCTTGATACACGCCACGCCCTACGAAATCCTGCGCTTCATCGGGCGCGGCACGTCCCTCAACGACTACCAGCGCCTGAAAGCCGCGCTCGACCGGCTGCAATCGACCAGCGTGGCGACTTCCATCCGCGAAACCACCGGGCGGCGCTTGCACCGCTTTTCGTGGGTGAACGAATGGCGCGAGCTGGCCGACGCCAGCGGCACGCCACTGGGCATCGAACTGATCCTGCCGGATTGGTTCTATGCCGGCGTGCTCGACGCCGCCCTGGTGCTGACCATCGACCCGGCCTATTTCCGCTTGAAGGGCGGCATCGAACGCTGGCTGTACCGCCTGGTGCGCAAGCACGGCGGGCGGCAGGAACACGGCTGGCAGTTCGACTTCCGGCACCTGCACCGCAAGTCCGGCAGCGCGGCGCGCTTCTCGGACTTCGCCTACGACCTGCGCGTGCTGGTCGCGCGGCAGTCGCTGCCCGGCTACGTCCTGGGCATCGAGCCGATGCCGGGCGAAAGGCTGGAACTGCTGACCTTCCGGCCCGTGCCGTCCACGGCACGGGGATAACTGCGGGAAAAGGTGTGGACGGCCTCGTGCTATCAGGAGTACCGGGTATCGTGCTATCGGGAGTACGACCCTCGTGCTATCAGGAGTACGAAAACGCCGCAAAGCCAGTAACGGCGCGGGTTTGCGTCCCCTCTAACTTACCTAACTATAAATCTCTAACTTTTAGTAGAAGCGCGCCGTTTCGGTGGACAACCGCGAAACGGCACGGCCAGGCCGGCTTTCCAGCAGGGAGGGCCGCGCCATGATCTTCGCGTTTCTCAACCAGAAAGGCGGCGTCGGCAAGACCACGCTCGCCACCCACATCGCGGGCGAGCTGGCGATGCGCGGCCTGCACGTCATCCTGCTGGATGCCGACCCGCAGGGTTCCTCACTCGACTGGACGCAGCGCAGAAGCCAGCAAGGCTTGCCACGACTGTTCAGCGCCGTGGGCCTTGCCCGCGAAACGCTGCATCAGGAAGCGCCCGAGCTGGCCCGTCGTGCCGATCACGTCATCATCGACGGCCCGCCGCGCATCGCCGCCTTGGCGCGCTCCGCGCTGCTGGCGGCCGAGCGCGTGCTGATTCCCGTACAGCCCAGCCCGTATGACCTTTGGGCCAGCGCCGAGATGGTGGCGCTGATCCGCGAGGCGCAGGTGTTCCGGCCTGCGCTGCGCGCGGCCTTCGTCATCAATCGGCGCGTCAGCACCACCATCATCGGCCGGGAAGCGCGGCAATCGCTGGCCGAACAGCCGCTGCCGGCGCTGCGCAGCGAAGTGCGCCAGCGCATCGTCTTCGCCGACAGCGTGGCCGCTGGCCGGCTCGCCCGCGAGACGGCGCCCGAAAGCGCCGCCGCACGCGAGATCGCCGTGCTCACCGATGAACTGCTGCGGTGGCCCACATGAGCAGCCCGCGCAGCAAGCGCGTCGGCATCGGCGCACGGCCGCCCGCGAATCCGCACGCCGAGGCGTGGATTCGCCAGGGCGATGCCGATGCGCTCAACAAGGGCGACCTCTACACCGCACGCCTGACGCTCGACGTGACGCCTGCGCTGCGCGCGCGCATCAAGATTGCCGCCTTCGGCCAGGGGGTGACCGTGGCCGAACTGCTGCGCGGCCTGCTGGAGCGGGAGTTTCCCGACAAGCGCCCGGAGAACCTGCCATGAACGTATCCGCCTTGCCTGCCGCTCACGCGGCGACGGCTGCACCGGCCGCTGCGCCGCCGCCTTCGCTTTCGACGCTCGCCGGCCAGGTTGGCAGCGTGCCACTGACTCGCGTATCGCTCGCCTACGTCGAACCGCGCTTCAAGCTCTACCTGCGTTTCGGCGAACCGGCGCGCACGCTGCGGCTCGACCGCTGGCGGCGCTGTGCGGTGTTCCTGCCGCGTGCAATGTTCTGCCGTGTGCGCTGGGAGGCAAACGACTACGGCACGATCCGCTGGCAGCTCATGGTGATGCAAGCCGCCACGCCGCTGGAGGACATGCAGCGCATCCCCGGCGTGCGGCCAGGCGCACGCCTGCTGCTGCACGCCGAAGGCGAAAACGCTGTGCGTGCCGTGCTGGAACGCATCGACGGCATCGACGCGCAGGGCATCGCCGCCATCGACGTGTCGCCCGCGTACTGGCGCACGCTGGGCAACCGTCTGGCGGCTCGCCTGCCGCTGCCCGAATACACCGCCGAGCGGCACGCCGCCTGGCTGGCCGGAAGGGCGCTGCCATGACGACCCAATCCAACACCCCATGCACGCACGAAGTCGCGCCGCATCCTCGCTCGCGCCTGCGCGTTCGCATCGTGCTGGCGGGCTTCGCTGCCGTCGGCCTCGCTGCGCTGGCCTGGGCGGCTTTCGTGTCGCCGCTGCCGCGTCTGACCTACAACCCGTCCGACAGCGTGGCGGTCGGCTGGTATCGCATCGAACCGTTCGATCCGCGCACCGCCTCGCGGCCACGTCCGTTGTCCGTGGACAGCATCGTGCTGGTGCCGCTGCCCGACAGGGCCGCCATGCTGGCTGCGCAGCGCGGCTACCTGCCGACCCGCGTTCCGCTGCTCAAACGTGTGGGCGCAATCGCGCCGCAACACGTTTGCATCGTCGCCGGGCAGGTACGCATCGACGGCGTGCCTGCGGCCGCCGCGCTGCCTGCCGACCGGCTGGGCCGGCCGCTGCCATCTTTGCCGCTTTGCCGCCGCCTCGAACAGGGCGAGCTGTTCCTGTTGAGCGTGACCAATCCGGCGTCGTTCGACAGCCGCTATTTCGGCCCAGTCAGCGCATCCGCCGTGATCGGCGTCGCGCATCCGGTCTGGCTGGAGACACGCCCATGATGGCCGTCGATTCGCTGCACGTTGCCGTGCCTCTCATCGTGCCATCGGGCATGTCGTTCCAGTGGCTGCCGCCGTGTCGTCGCGCGTGCAGCGCGGGCGCATTCGCGCCGCGCCTCGCGCAACATCCGGCGCTTCCGTCCAGCTTGCAGGCGTCTTGCCTCGAACGCGCCCGGCCTGCGGCCATTGGCGCGTTCGCCGGCGGGCTGGCTGCAAGCAGCGCAGCGCCGCCGGGCCGCCGACGCCCGGAGCGACAGCGAGGGGCAAAGGCGGAAGGCAAGATAAAAGGTCGCGGCACCCGGCCGCTTGAAAACCCCGTCTGCACGTGGGTGTGGCGCGGCACGCGCCAAAGGGCTGCAGCGTGCCGCGAGAGTGCGCAATGCCGCACCGGCATTGGCGAAGGCGCGTGCTTTGGCCGCTGGACTGCGCCGGTCTTGGATGGAGGCGTAGCATGAGCAACCACGATGAGGACCGTTTCCGGGTACGACCTGGCGCGCCGAAACAGCGTGGCGACGCTTTCATCAACAAGGTGCTGCGCCAGACCAACAAGGCTGGCGCCAAGCTCGGCAAGACGGCCGGCAAAGTCGGCCAGCGGCCCGGTTCCCGGCTGGGGCGTGGCCACGTCGCGGCCCGCTTCGCCGGGGCCTCGCTCACGCCCAATGCACGTCGTGTGACGATCAAGACGCGACTGGTCAATCTGGCCAAGGCCGGGCCCCGTTCGACCGTCGCGCACCTGCGCTACATCGAGCGCGAAGGAGTTGATCGCCAAGGCGGGCCAGGCCATGCCTACGGCCCGACGACTGACGCGGCGGACACCGCCGCTTTCGAGGAACGCGGCCGGGAGGATCGACACCAGTTCCGCTTCATCGTCTCGCCAGAAGACGCCGAACAGCTCGACGACCTGCGCACCTACACCCGGCACCTGATGGCGCGCATGGAGGCCGACGTGGGTACGCGGCTGGACTGGGTGGCGGTGGATCACTGGAACACCGACAACCCGCACACGCACGTCGTCCTGCGCGGAAAGGATGACACCGGTAAAGACCTCATCATCTCCCGCGACTACATCGCCGAAGGGATGCGCCACCGGGCCGCCGAACTGGCGACCGAATGGCTGGGGCCGCGCACCGAGTTGGAAATCCAGCGCGTTATGCAGCGCGAAGTCGATCAGGAGCGGTGGACGGGGTTGGACCGCACCTTGCAACGCCTGGCCGTTGACGGTCCTGTGGGTCCAGAGACGTTGGCTGCACCCCGGCTGCAACGCCAGCGACAGATGCTGATTGGCCGTCTACAGCACTTGCAGCGCATGGGCCTGGCGACCGAGCATCAACCTGGCACATGGGCCATCCGCGCTGAGGCCGAGCCGACCCTGCGGGCCATGGGCGAGCGCGGCGACATCATCCGCACCATGCAGCGCGCCATGAGCGGCCGACAGCGCGAACTGTCAGTGTTTCTGCCCGGCGAGGATGGCCGCGCCATCGTTGGCCGTGTGGTCGGCAAAGGATTGGCCGACGAGCTGTACGACAAGGGTTATCTGGTCGTCGATGGAACCGATGGCAAGGCGCACTACGTCGCGCTGCCACCGCGCTCGGAGCTGGAGCAGTATCCGACCGGCGCCGTGGTGGAGGTGAAAGGCTCGGCCGACGTGCGCGTGGCCGACCGGAACATCGCCGCGCTGGCCGTCGATGGCGTGTACCGCACCGATCATCATTTGGCCGTCGCGCAAGGTCAGGCTACGCCCGACCGCGATCCGCGTGAGGTGGTGGCCGCGCACGTGCGCCGGCTCGAAGCCCTGCGCCGCGCCGGCATCGTGGAGCGCGAGGCCGAAGGCGTCTGGCGAGTGCCCGACGACCTCGCCGAGCAGGGCCGCCATTACGACGCGCAGCGCCTTGGCGGCGGCGTGGCGGTGGAACTGAAATCGCACCTACCCATCGAGCGCCAAGCGCGCGTCGTCGGCGCCACCTGGCTCGACCAGCAGTTGATCGGAAGCGACAAGGGCTTGGGCGACCTGGGCTTTGGGGCCGAGGTGAAGGACGCGCTACGCCAGCGCGCCGACTTTCTGACTGAACAGGGCTTGGCCGAGCAGCGCGGGCAGCGCGTCATTCTTGCGCGCAACCTGTTGGCAACGCTGCGCGGGCGCGAACTGGCACAGACTGCGAAGGACATTGCCGCCGAAACTGGGCTGGAACATCGCCCCGTGGCCGACGGGCAGCGCGTCTACGGCATCTATCGCCGCAACGTCATGCTCGCCAGTGGGCGCTACGCGATGCTCGATGACGGCATGGGGTTCAGTCTGGTGCCGTGGAAGCCAGTGATCGAGCAGCATCTTGGGCAAACCGTGACGGCGGTGATACGCATCAATGGCGTGTCCTGGGAACTTGGGCGGCAACGCGGGCTTGCAATTGGATAAGTCGGGCCTGTCCGAATATTTGTGTAAACGGCGCTTGGATTACACCTAAGGGCTGCGTTGGCGGCATGACGATCGAAGCGATCCGGGTCGAAATCTTCGCCGGCCCATTGCTGGGATGACGTTCCTCACAGTCCGGCTCTTCGTCCAGTAGTTCGAGGTAATCCTGATAGCAGCCCGCACCGTTGGGCTGATCCAGCGGCAGCACTTCCTCCCCATGAACGACGTGATGCCAGTTGTCGCCGAAGTCGAGACCGACCGTGAGGATGTCGCCCAGACAAATCTTGCGCTCGTCGATCACTACTCGATTCGGATCGTCCTCAAGATGGGAGATGAAATAGGCCCGGCCCCTCTGGAGACAACAACCAGTGTCCAAGCACGGCCTGCAGCTCCGTTGGCTCCACCGGTTTACGCAGCACGAGATAGCCTTGCTCTTCCGCCTCCGCCAATTCCGGGGAATCCAGTTCGCCGCTGATCATGGCCCCGCTCGCATCGGGCAGGCGTTCAAGCAATTCGCACAACAGCTCGAAACCGCTCTCGCCCGAGCGCAGCCGCTGGTCGCAGAACACGACATCCGGTTTGAAGCCGGATTCAAGGAGGCGCAAAGCCTGCCCGCCCGATTCGGCGCAGGCGACCTGCAGCCCCCAGGTTTGCATCAAGGTTTGCCAGGCGCTACGCACCAACGGGTCGTCATCGACCACGAGGCAAGCGCCCGACCAATGCGGCACCGCCTGGGGCAAGGTCGAGGCGGTCAGCCCAGCGAGGGCAGGATGCCTCCCTTCCTTCGTCGCATCGAGACGAATCCAGAAGCACGAACCCTTGCCCTCGCGGGAGCGGAATCCGTGCTTCGCGCCCATCATGGCGCAGCAGCGAGCGACGACGGCCAGCCCCAGCCCGTGGCCGGCACTGTCAATATCCCAGGCGTGCTCGTTGCGGAAAAATGGCGAAAAGATGTCGGCGCCGTCGCGCGTTGCGATTCCGATACCGGTGTCCCAGACTTCGCATCGCCAGCCGCCGCCTCGTCGGCGAACGGCCAGCAGGATGCCTCCTTGGCGCGTGTAGCGCAGGGCGTTGTGCAGCAGGTTGCTCAGCGACTGGCGCAGCAGCGTCCCATCGGCGACGGCCATCGCCCCGTCCGCCGGCAGATGGACACGCAAGGCCAGTCCCCGATTGCGCGCCTCCTCGCGAAAGATGGTCGCGACGTTGGCGACCACCTCGGCCAGATCGACGGCTTCGGTCTTGATTTGAACCCGGCCGCTCTCGATCCGGGACAAGTCGAGCAGGGCGTTGAACATCTGCGTGGCCGAATGCACGCTTTCCCGCAGGTCCGTCAGGGCGGCGTCGAGCGCCGGGTCGCGATTGCTTCGCGAAATCGACTCGACCAGGAAGCCCATGGCATGCACTGGCTGGCGCAGGTCATGACTGGCCGTGGTCAGGAACAGGTTCTTGTCGTACAGCGCCTTTTCGGCCTCTTCCTTGGCCCGGCGGAAGTTCTCGGTCAGGCGTGCGCCTTCTTCCTTTAGCACGATGTTTTGCACGAAAAAGCGATGCGAGATTGCCGAATGTTTGAGCATCGTACGGATATAGATCAGGGTCAGCGGCATCACGTAATACCAGTGATCCGGAAAGCTATAAGGCACCAGCAGCGTCACGCTTCCCCAGCCGGTCAGGAAAAAGCTACGGAATACCGATAACACTGGCGATGAATGTACGGAATTGCCAGCGACGATGGCTGCAATAGTCACCAGATAGAGCAGTTGAAACTCGAACGTGGCGTGATGTGCCGTCAGTAACGGCGGGACGGCCATGCTGCTGCCGTAAACCAGTGCCATGCCGTGAATTCGCGGCGACCAGCGGCGCAGAATCGCCTCTGGCTCGCCCTCGGCACGCTCGCGGTGGTAGCGCCGATACTGCCAGCGAACCACCAGCAGCCCGACGAAATACCAGGCCGCCCACAGCACGAGCCCGAGTGGATTCTGACCGAGATGGATATACCAGGCGATGAAGGGCAGGCTGACAACGACCATCGCCCCAAACCCGTAGTTGATGCGAGCAAAAGCCACATCAAACAAACCCACCCGGCCGGCTGGACTGATATCGGCGTACCCGAGATCCTTGCCAACCCCGGTCGCCCGATTCTCGTCCCGCTCAGACATCGATCCGCTTCCCCCGCAGCCGCGTAATCAATTCCACGCGGTTGCGTGCCCCCAGCCGTTCCAGAATACCGCTCACGTGCTCCTTGACGGTTTGTTCCGTCAGCGAGAGCTGTTGCGCAACCCGCTTGTTGGGCAAGCCCTTGAGCATCAGGGCGAGAACCTCCCCTTGGCGTGGAGTCAAGCCCAACTCGGCGGGGCTCAACGGCAGGCTGCGTGCTTCGTCGGTCGCCTGGGCGACAACCGAAGTGTCGTCGAACCATGCATCGCCGCGCAGTACCGCAGCGGCGGCCAACACAAAAATTGCGGGGTCAGCGTGCTTCAGCACAAAACCATCGACGGCCAACCGGCGTACCTTGTCACGGATCACAGGATCGCCGTCCCCGCTGATTACCAGCAGTCGAGTTGCTGGATACTCGTCCCGAAACCGTGCCAGCATCGGCAACGCCGTACCTTCCGGCAGCCAGAAATCGATCAGAGCCAGTGTCGGCGCTCCGAATTGCCCGATGTGCGTCCAGAGGTCGGTAGCCCGGCAAATCGCATTGGTACGCGCAAACCCGCAATGCGTGCGCAGAAAGTCCGCAATGCCGCGCGCGACCAGTGGATGGTCATCCACAACCACGGCAGAATGTTCACTGGGCGGCATCATCGCAATGGTCAGAATCGTAAATGCCTTTTGTCATCGAAAGATTTACCAGCCAAACACTGCTTCAGTTCATCGCGTGCCTTGAGTCCGTCGTGCCATTCGATGCTGGCGATCGACTTGCCCTGGTAGAGCACCTCGAAACTCCAGTTGTCCCTCATCCCGTCCATCAGGGCCTCGATGGTCGGCACCGCGAACGCCAGCAACGGCGGTGCGGTCGGACTCACTTCCATATAGATGGCGTTGAGCGTCATCGCATCCGGCGCAATCTCCCGAGACAGGTCAATACCGACAAAGGACCGAATCGCCTGACTATCGTAAATCGCATCCTCAGTCTCTTCATCCGACAGCCCGAAACATTGCTGGGCAACGTACATCCTCAGCATTCGCGTCAGCCCCACCGGCGGACGCCCGCGACGACCCGTCGTCGGATAGAACGGTGCGATCACCTGTACGAGATAAGACCATGGCACAACCGCCTCAAGCTCCTGCAAGAAACGATCTCGCCGGGTCACTATTCTTCTGTGAGTATTCCAGCTCCGAAAAACTCCGCTGCATCTTCAATGATCCGATGATTTCAACCAGATTCTATTGTCTCAATTCCGAGCACAAAATGGATCGGGGAAAAATCAGCATTTCCATAAAGGAACTTTCCCGGGTGCGGAGCGACGTCGAGCCACTACGCCAAGCATGCCGAGTCCGGACAGCATGAGCAGGGCTACGCCTGGCTCCGGAACGGAAGCCGTGGCGACCTCGTAGCTCAGATTGTCGATGGCGAAACCCTCTCCCCCTCCCTGAAACCGGAGGGTATCGACCAACCCGCCATAGCCGGAGGCGACCCATTCGAGGGGGCCGCCAACCAGCGGATCCAGAATCGAGTGCACCAACTGCCCCTGATAAAACAATGAAATGCTGGTGATCGGATTGGCCCAGTCGGCCGCGTAGGATTTGTAGTAGGTGCCATGAAACACGACGGGGGCGCCGTCAAACCTCAACTCTCCGGTCGACGTTGCGGGGCCGTAGAACAGGTAGTCGTCGATGCCCTCTCCGGCGCCATTGACTACGCTCCCGGCCTGAAACCAACCGGAAATGCCACCGTAGCCGTCGGCAATACCCGTTGCGGGAACATCCTCGAATGTAACCGTCACAGGGGTCGCCTGAACAGTGGCTGCCATGGTCAAAGCAAGTGAAAATAAAAATACGGCCGCGGAGCGATTCATGATGTTGTCCTTTCAGAATAGGTAATAGTTTTGGGTCTTTTGGATACAGAACCTAATGGTTAGAATCGTAAATGCCTTTTGTCATCGAAAGATTTACCAGCTAAACACTGCTTCAGTTCATCGCGCGCCTTGAGTCCGTCATGCCACTCAATGTCGGCAATCGACTTGCCCTCGTAGATGACCTCAAAACGCCAGGTGTCTTCCATGCCGCCCATCAGCGCCTCGATGCTCGGCACGGCGAAGACGATCAGCGGCGGCGCGGTAGGGCTCACTTCCATGTAGATCGCATTTAGCGTCACCGGGGCCACATCGCCTTGTTTCAAGGTGACCTTGACCGGCTGCCGGTTCTTCAATTTCGGGAAGGCGTGGTCCTTGCCCAGTGGCGAGAACCCGAGCAGCGCGCCTCGATAATTCCCCCCGGGGCCGAGCAGGGTGACCGCCATGCCGTCGGAAAAGCCGTCCTCGCGCTCGCCTTTGGCGCGCTTGGCGAGTTTGGCGCGCAGAAACGTCGCCGCGCAGTACTCGCCCGGCTTGGCTTTCGAGTTGACCTGCATGAATTCCCACCACCCGGCGATGACCTTTTCGCGGTATCGGATCGCCTCTTCCTTGTTGGAAGTCATGATGTTCGCTGCATTGATTTCCTTTACGTTGGTCTCCATCACGGATCCCAACACATCGAAAGATTCCCCCTGGGCTTCAGTCTTAGCGTGGCAGGGGACGGTCGCAACCATGAGCGTGGTGGCCAAAATCACGGTTTTCATCATTTTCCAGTTGCCTTTCATTGTTCGAAACCGCAGTGACAAGCAAGGATGGTCACTGCATCCGGTATCGCATGGTGTTGGGTTGTATCAGCGCTTGGGCCTGATGGCGTCGTTGCAAACGAGCCGGATTTCGCGCGACCCCGTTCCCTCGTAGTCTCCACGGACGACGATATCGTTCACCCGCCATTTGCCGCTGGCGTCGGGCCGCACGCTGAATTCGGCGAAGCATTCGGCATAACCGCCCGGGTCCCCGCCGATGACGCCCTGCGCACCGTAAACCGTGACACCCTGCTGTTCCCACCAGGCGCTGTAGCGCAGGAAGCGCGCGTCGGCGGTCTGGTTGAAATCATCGGGGTTGCCCATGATGTCGACGACTTTCTGTTCGGGCTGACCCATAAAGACCGCCGCCAGTTTGGCCTCGTGCTTGTTCATTTTCGAGCCATCCGGATGTTTGCCTGCGTTCTTGGCGACTTCGAGATCGGCTTTCATTTCTGCCTGGGTCTTCTTGATGCTCTCCAGCAGACCAGCTCGAATCGATGCGGTGCCGGACTCCAGTTCCTGCTGTTTCCGCTTGAGCTTTTCGATCGCCGCCTGCCTGTCGGCTTCAGAAAGCGGCTGAGCCCATTTACCGCTCGGGTCGGGACGTTTCTTGGCAAGGACTTTGTCCCACCAGAAGCTATCCCAGGCGAAGTCCAGGAATTCAGACGGTAAAGTTGCGCCGATGAGCAGCATATCTTCCGGCAGACCCAGCTTGCCGATGCGCTTGCCGAAACCGTCGAAATCGAAGGTGTCGCCCTTGATGGCGGCGTGCAAGGCCTTATCGAATTCGATGTCGTTGCAGGCAATCGTCCCGGCTTTCGAGAGCATCGGCGCGCTGGAGGTTTTCCAGTCGCTGGCAGCCACGGCTTCGGTTTTCAGATCGGAACGCCTTAATTTGTAGCTGTTCGGTCCGATGCGAAAGGTGACGACATTGCCGTTCCGTACCTTGTTCTTGTTTTCGGTGATCTTGCGGCTGGCCATGTCCATCGAAAAGGCGTTCGAACACTGGAACTGCAATTTCATATGCACGAACTCAGGCTTGTTTGCGTTCTCGTATACGGCCGTAACAGCGATTTCCCTGATTTCTGTCGAGCCCATGACCTGATCTGGCGGCGTCCGATTCAAAATCGTTCTGACATCGGCAAAGTAAGCAACCCGGTCATCGACCTCGCCCTCGTATTGCAGAACCACGCCGAAGGCAAAAGCCTCTGCAGGCAACAGGAGAGACCCCGCACACACCATTAGAAGCCAGCGTAGCGTAGGCATTGGGCATATCCAAACATTTTGAACTCCATGAGGAAAGCGCTCATCACTTGTAAAAACCATACCAAGCGGATTATCTGGCGCTAGCACCAAGAGGCGAAACCCTACCGAGGTAGGGTTGAATGATCGCAGCAGCTCTGGGACATTCATCATTACCATTAACAACCCCGAAAAAGGAACTCATCCATGAAGAAGACGCTTGCGCTGGCCTCGGCGGCCGCATTCGTTGCCCTGACCTCGGGCTGCGCTTCGTTTGCAGTCAGCAATGAAGCCATCGAGCGAAACACTGCCCAGGCCCTCGGCTTGGCCAAAGGCTCGTTCACCATCGCTGATCGCGTCAATGACGGCGTGAAAGCGAGCTACACGGTCAAGACCAACACCGGCAAGCAATACGCCTGCTACGTCACCGGCTCGGTGTCACAGCTCGGGCGCGCTGTGTCCGATGCGATTTGCTCCGAGGTCGGTAAGGGCGGCAAGCCTGCAGCTGGTGCCGCTGCGACCGGTGGGTCGTGCAATGCACTGCTGAAGGCAGCGGGCAAGTGCTGAGGCCAAAGTAATGCACCAGCACTTCAGTTGCACGGGGTGTCGTCCTCATGAAATTCGTGCAAATGGTGTTTCGCTATTCCAGGTTGTTGTATGAATCCGAACTCGCGCCCCCAGTCCTGAGGACGGTGTGCGTTGCTCCTGCGATTCCCCCCATCTGGCAACAGGCAAGTAGGGGCTTTGTGGGAAAACAGCGAGAGGGGGAGATAGATGGAGCTTCGCCACCTTCGTTGCTTTCTTGCAGTAGCGGAAGAACTCCACTTCGCTCGCGCGGCCGAGCGGTTGCATATTGAGCAGTCGCCTCTGTCGCGGGCGGTCAAAGAGCTGGAAGAAGACCTGGGCGTTCAGTTGTTCGCCCGCACCACCCGCAGTACCCGGCTGACGCGCGCGGGCCGGATGTTCTTGGAACATGTGCCGCGCGTTTTCGCCTCCTTGCAGCAGGCCCAGGATAGCGTGAAGGCCGCCGCCAACGGCTTCCATGGCCAATTGCGCATTGCCTTGTCTGACGGCATCACGCCGACTTGCTTCTCAGCCCTCTTGGCACTTTGCCGGCAGGAAGAGCCCGAGATCGAAATTCGCCTGACCGAGGTTCCCTTGTCCCAGCAGATCAAGGGGCTGCACGACGATCTCTACGACGTGGGCTTTGCTCAGTTGGATGAGGCTGGAGATGGGCTGCTTGCAAAACCGATTTGGCACGATCCACTGATGGTGGCGGTTCCCGCACGTCATCCCTTGCTCGCCTACAAGCGTGTACCTTTGGACGAGATGCTGCGCTATCCCTTGGCACTCTGCGATGCGCAGGCATGCGAAGGACATGTTCGCCAAGTTGATCGCGCTTTGCGTCAATCGAGTCTGGAGCCGTTGGTCGCCGAACGAGTGGCGTCGTTTGATCTGATGATGACCCTGGTGTCGGCCGGGTTTGCACTGGGGCTAGCGGGCGCATCGCAGATTGCCGCCAGCCGTGAACCCAGCGTGGTGGCCCGACCGCTGGCTGGCCGATCGCACATGCTCACGACTTACATGCTGCGTGTGGATAACGAACCGTCGGACACCTTGGCGCGTTTCATCGAGCGAGTCCTTGCCATTGATCCCCCAAGAGGAAAGACCTCTGTTGCACTTGAACGAACTGATCCACCAGAGGAAATCGAGCCATGAAGAAGATCATTACGTTTCTGCTTGCTGCAACGCTGGTTGCTTGCGGCAAATCCGAACCGATCGCGACAAGCAACAGCTCTGCGCCAATCGAAACCGTCGAATCGCTCGCCGCCAATCCCGAACGGTTAAAGGCACTGCGCCAGCAATGCAAGACAGATCGAGTAAAGCTCGGTGATGAACTCTGCAACCGAGTAGCCGAAGCGACGAATCAACGTTTTCTGGGCGACGGAAAAACGCCCTACACGCCACCAAAGGAGCAATCCAAGTTCTGATTGTGGTCGGCTGGCCACGGAACTGCACTTATTTTCTCGATACGCCGCAATGCTCCCTGGCTTGCGGCGTTTTTATTGGTTTTTCTCCTGCATGAATTGATGCTTTTTGAAGCGCTTTTGTCCCGATAACGGTCTTTGACCGGCCTTTATCCAGCCCCGAATCTCGCGCATGCGGCACGTTTTCGTGCCACTTGCCATACAGGAGAAATCGGGAGGCCAGGATGCAAGGTCAAGGTGTGCTCTTCGGGCAGATCGCCGCTGTTTTCAGCATCGTGATCGCCGGCGTGTGGGGTGCCACGCAATGGGCAGCCGCCGCCCTGGGCTACCAACTACGCCTTGGCTCGCCCTGGTTCGATTTCTTCGGCACGCCGGTGTATCACCCTTGGCGGCTGTTCGAGTGGTGGTTCTTCTTCGATGCCTACGCGCCGCACGTCTTCGACATCGGCGGTGCGATCGCGGGTGGCAGTGGGCTGATCGCCGTAGTCGTCGCCATTGCCATGTCCGTGTGGCGCTCGCGGCAATCGAAGCTGGTTACGACCTATGGTTCGGCGCGCTGGGCTGATGCAAACGACATCCGCAAGGCCGGGCTGACCCAGCCGACCGGCGTCTTCCTCGGTCTGCATGACGGGCAATACCTTCGTCACGAAGGCCCTGAACACGTCCTGACCTTCGCGCCGACGCGCTCCGGCAAAGGCGTTGGCCTGGTGGTCCCAACGCTGCTCTCCTGGCCCGCGTCCACCGTGATCCACGACATCAAGGGCGAAAACTGGCAGATCACCGCCGGCTGGCGCTCGCGCTTCTCGCACTGCTTGCTGTTCAACCCGACCGATCCGAAGTCAGCGGCCTACAACCCGCTGCTGGAGGTTCGGCGCGGTGCGCATGAAGTGCGCGACGTGCAGAACATCGCCGACATCCTGGTCGATCCCGAAGGCGCGCTGGAGCGGCGCAACCATTGGGAAAAGACTTCGCACGCACTACTGGTCGGCGCCATCCTGCATGTGCTCTATGCGGGTGAGGACAAGACGCTGCGCGGCGTTGCCAACTTCCTGTCCGATCCGGCATGTCCGTTCGAGCTGACGCTGCACCGGATGATGACGACGCGGCACCTCGGCGATGCACCGCATCCCGTAGTCGCTTCGGCCGCGCGCGAAGTGCTCAACAAGAGCGACAACGAGCGCTCGGGCGTGCTGTCCACGGCTATGTCCTTCCTCGGCCTGTACCGCGACCCCACTGTGGCCGAAGTCACGTCGCGCTGCGACTGGCGCATCGCCGACCTGATTTCGGCAAAGCATCCGGTATCGCTATACCTGGTCGTGCCGCCGTCCGACATCAGCCGCACCAAGCCGCTGGTGCGCCTGATCCTCAACCAGATCGGCCGAAGGCTGACCGAATCGCTGGACGGCTCGGACGGCATTGAGCGTCGCCACAAGCTGCTGTTGATGCTCGACGAGTTCCCGGCGCTGGGCCGACTTGATTTCTTCGAGACGGCCCTGGCGTTCATGGCCGGCTATGGGATTCGCAGCTTCCTGATCGCGCAGTCGCTCAACCAGATCGACAAGGCGTATGGGCAAAACCACTCCATCCTCGACAACTGCCATGTGCGCGTGACGTTCGCTACGAACGACGAGCGCACCGCCAAACGGATCTCCGAGACGTTGGGCACGGCCACCGAGCTGCGCGCCCAGCGCAACTACGCGGGCCATCGGCTCGCGCCGTGGCTGGGCCACCTGATGGTGTCGCGCCAGGAAACCGCGCGCCCGCTGCTGACGCCGGGCGAAGTGATGCAGCTTCCGCCCGACGAGGCGGTGGTGATGGTGTCCAGCGTCGCGCCAATCGAGGCGAAGAAGCTGCGCTACTACGCGGACGGCAATTTCAAGCGTCGCGTGCTGTCGCCGCCCGTACTGGCGGGCGGGCAGTACGCAGACGCGCCGCCATCGCGGCCCGACGACTGGAGCGGGTTGGCGGTTCCCGCCGTGCCCGCCGCACCGGCCACGGCATCCGCCGATGGCCTGGGTTCCACGGATGACGGTGGCCCGCGCCGCCAGCCCGAGCTTTCCGAAACCGTCGCCTACGACCCCGAGCTGGCCGCGTCCGCAGCCGACCTCGCGCTGCTCGATGACGACGACGACCTGCCGCTTCCCCTTCCTCGCCAGCTCGATCCTGCCATGCAGCGCACGGCCCGACTGGCTTCCCTCGACCCCAACGACGGAATCGAGCTATGAGCCACTACCGCCTCAACCTGTTCATCCAGCCGGAGCACGCCAAGCGGCTCGATGAGTTGGCCGCCAAGAAAGGCGTGTCCAAGTCGTCCATCGTCGCGGCGGCGCTCGCATCGTGGCTGTCGCCCGATGCCGCCGACCAGCGCGAGGCGGCCATCGCCAAGCGGCTGGATCGCCTGTCGCGCCAGGCCGAGCGCATGGAGCGCGATCAGAACATCGCCATCGAAACGCTGGCGCTGTTCATCCGCTACTACCTGACCGTCAGCACGCCGGTTCCCGAGGCGCATCAAGACGCGGCGCGCGCCCAA